>JAYOXJ010000068.1:0-12932 GCA_038152725.1 Rhodospirillaceae bacterium | reverse complement strand
AAAAACCGATGATGCACTAACATTCAAACTGGAACAGTCAGTAGGGGCAGATCAGTGTGTATGTGTCGATTGGTTTATCACCGACCAACTCTGTCAGATGCTTAATGGCGCGGTCTACGGCAGTCCCAAACGTGACCGGACGATCAACCCCTTTGGTACGCAGATAGATTTCCTTAGCTTCGGACAAGAGTGGTGCAGATGAACCGAACCTAGCCTGTGTCGCTTGATCATTCAAAAATCGCCTCAGCGGACTATCATTGCTTCTCCAACGGAGTGTTAGCCAATCCTCATCAAGTTGAGAAGTTAGAGAAGCTGCTTTGACCCTAGCCGCTTTAGATGACTTGGTCCTCAGGGATAGTCTTATCCGTGCAGTTTTATAGTGGTGCTGAAGATCGATTGGGATTCGTCGAGAGAAGTAGAAAACACCCCGTTTCCTGTACAGAAACGAAGGGCACAATTGGTCCACTATTGGGTCCACCCTTTCGCACAGACCTCTTGCAAAACATAAGGATTACAATGGGTTAACCAATGGTGTGCCGTGGTGGTGGTGCGGGCGGCCGGACTTGAACCGGCAAGGCCGAAGCCGAGGGATTTTAAGTCCCTTGTGTTTACCAATTTCACCACGCCCGCGTCGGCCACGAACCTAAGGCGCTGTGGAATTGCGCGCAAGCCTTAGCGCCGGCCGACTATTTGCCATATGGGGCCATGCCGAAGCCGGCCGGCGGCACGCTGGCCAGCTTGAGCCATAAGCGTTACAGTCCTGGCCATGACCAGCGCGCCCAAACCCGTCGCCTTGGGGACCCCGTCCGCCGCCGAGCCGGCGTTCGACGCGGATTTCCGCGCTACGCTGGAGGAGCTCTTCCGCTGGCGCCGCGACGTGCGCCATTTCCGCACCGATCCGATCGACGACGACACCATCGAGCGCCTGATCCGCACCGCGGCACTGGCGCCGTCCGTCGGCCACAGCCAGCCCTGGCGCTTCGTCAAGGTCGTCTCGCCGGAACGCCGCGCGAGCGTGCGTACCAACTTCGAGCGCGCCAACGCAGACGCCCTGGCCGGCTACGCCGACGAGCGCGCGCGGCTCTATGCCAGCCTCAAGCTTTCCGGCCTCGACGACGCGCCGGTGCACCTCGCCTGTTTCGTCGACCAGGCGACCGAACTCGGCGAGGGCCTCGGCGCCAAGACCATGCCGGAGACGCTCGCCTATTCCGTCGTCGGTGCCATCAATACGCTGTGGCTGGCGGCCCGCGCGGAGGGCATCGGCCTGGGCTGGGTCTCGATCCTCGATGCCGACGCGGTACGGCGCGACCTAGATCTGCCGGAAAGCTGGCAGTTGATCGGCTATCTCTGCATCGGTTACCCGGCGCAAGCGAGCGACATCCCCGAACTGCACCGCAAGGGCTGGCAGGAGCGCGTCGACGTTGCGCCTTACATCCTGGAACGCTGACGGGTTTCTATGCAGCGATGGTGCGCGACGGCGGAAACGCCATGATCGCGCTCGTCCCGACGCCCGGCCGGCTGGCGAGTTCGAGCGTACCGCCGTGCAACGCCATCAATTCGCGCGCCACAACGAGGCCGAGGCCGGTGCCGTGGCTCCGCGACATCTCGTCGTTGCCGAGCTGGGCAAAGGGTTTGAACAAAGTCTTGAGGTCTGCGGCGGCGATGCCGACACCCTGATCGGCGACGACGAAACGGATGGCGCCATCCCGGCATTCGACGCTCGCCGTCACCGGCTTGCCATCCGAGAACTTGAGCGCGTTGGAAATCAGGTTCAGCAGCACCTGGCGGACGCGAAGCTCGTCGCCGCGTAATTTCGGCAGACCGGCCGGAATCTCCCAGCGCAATTCGCCCGAACCGCCTGCCGGCGTGTTCACCGCCGGCAGCTTGCCGATCAGGCCGTAGAGATCGATGTCGCCCTCCACCAGTTCCATCTCGCCGGCCTCGATGCGTGAGACGTCGAGGATGCCCTCGACGATCTCGGAAAGATGGCGGCCGCTGCGGTTGATGTCGCCGGCGTAGTCCTTGTAGTTGGCGGCAAGCGGGCCAAACAGTTCCATGGTCATAGCTTCCGAAAGCCCGATGATCGGGTTCAAGGGCGTGCGCAATTCGTGGCTCATCTTGGCCAGGAACCGCGATTTCGCCTCGCTCGCCTCTGCCGCCGTACGCCACCAGCTGAAGAACACCACCATGGTCGCGGCAAGTAGCAGGACGATGACGATGGAGACCCGCGGCAACAGTTCCTTGAACAGCAGATCGCCCGGCCGGCCCGGCGTCCAGCACATGAAGGCGACCATCGTGCCGTTGTGATCCTTGAGGTGCACGTATGGTTTGGTTTCGGGTATCTCGCTGCCGGCAACGACCTCTAGATCGCTGAGCAGGAAGCTCTTGGCCAACCTCCCGACGACATCCGGCGACAGCGCCTTGTAGAGGATCAGCAGCGGGCGCTTGTGACGCATCTGCTCGGCGGCGGTCGGGCGTTCCGGCGTGATCGCCGCCGTTGACACCAGGAACACCGTTCCCCGCCGCGCCAAGTGGGTGATGACGGGCATGCTTTCGGCCATGGAGGTCGCCTGGACCTTGGCGAAATATTCATCGGCCTTGGCGCCGAGGAAGCTGCGGGCGTCAGGGGCGTGCAACGGCGGCTCGAGCGCCGACGACTGGTATATGGTGTTGCCGTCCGGGTCGGTCACGAAGGAGCCGGTGACTTCGAAGGTCTTCTGCAGATAGCGCCCAACGTTCTCGTCGGCCCAACCGACCGTGCGCTTGCCCTTGGCGAAGGCGACGCTGTCGTCCCACCAGGCGTAATCCTTGTTCTGGTTGGCGAGTTGATCGATGAAGCCACGCACCGCGGAATTGGCGATATGCATGGAGTGTTCGCGTTCGATCCCGTTCTCGCGGGTCGCGGCCTGATCGAGCAGATAGGCGATCACGGCGACCGAAAGTGCCAGGAACAACGCGGACAGACTCGCGGCGCGGAGCGGAAACGGATGCGCCGACAGATTGCGGCGGATGGGCGGGTTCGAATTTGCCAAGGCCGCTCCTAGGCCAACCTGAAATTCAGATCATTCCGCGAGCACGTTTTGGCTTTCTGATTGGCCCCTATAGAGCCGACTTTTCCGCCGATTTCAACACATAGAAATTTCTAAATATGTGGAACCGATACGTCATTTCAGGCGCCCGGCGGGGTTCCCGGATGATCGTCGGTCTCCTCGCCTAACCGCATGATGGCAATGGCTATGGCAACACCACCGAAGGTTATCCAATTGCCGAAATAAAGCAGCAGTTGCCAGAGATATGGTTCCGACGAGCGCGCGATCATGGTCGCGAGGCCGCCGGTGTCGAAATAGAGGATCGCCCAGCAGAACATCGCCGCGCCCAGGCTGCCGTAAAGCAAGTGGGTCAGCAGGAAGCGGATGATCGGTTTATGCGGCGGTTCGGCGGGCGGCACCAGGCACGCTCCTCTCCGCCTCGCCTACTTGGCGGCGGCGACGATGACGATCTCGACCATGTTGGCGCCGGGGAGGTTGGCGCCGACGCAGGCGCGCTGCGGCCAGTTCTCCTTGGGTCCGATCCACGCGCACCAGACCTCGTCCATCGCCGCCTTGTTGGACATGTCGGCGAGATAGACGGTCGCCTGGATGATCCGGGTCTTGTCGCTGCCGGCCTCGGCCAGGTTCTTGTCGAGCGTGGCGAGCGTGTTGCGGGTCTGATCGGCGATGGTCGCGGCGTTGGTGGAGTCGGTGGCGACGGTGTAGACGAGGCCGTTGTAGCGGGTCGCGCGCGCCCGGCCGGCGGCACCGCCGTGAAAGCGTTGGATGGTCATGATTGGTCTCCTTTCCTGATCTGGTCAGCCTTCGATGGGTTCTTCGCCGAGTTCGCGGATCATCGCGCGCACCGCTTCGGATGCGGCGTCGACCATCGCCTGATCGGCATGGCGCACCACCAGGGCAGCGCCGAACCGTCCCTCGCGGACAAAGGGATAGCTGCCGATCTCGGTCTCAGGAAAGCGCGCCTGGATCTCGCCCAAGGGTCCGCCCATGCGGCCTTCCGGCAGGTAGGCCGCGATCTCGCGCGATTTCATCGACACGCCACCGACCAGCTTGTGGCGAAAGCCCTCGAACATCGCCTGCATGATGCGCGGCACGCCGGGCAGCACGTAGACGTTCTCGACGCGGAACCCGGGCGCGCGGCTGACCGGATTGTCGAGCAGTTCCGAGCCTTCCGGCACTTCCGCCATCTTAAGGCGCGCCGGCGTGATGTCGGCCGGGCTGGCGTAGTTGGAGCGCACCCGGCGCTCCGCTTCCGGATCGCGCACCAGCGCAACGCCGAAGGCACGGGCGACCGCCAACGCGGTGATGTCGTCGTGTGTCGGGCCGATGCCACCGGTGGTAAAGACGTAGTCGAAGCGGGTGCGCAGATCGTTGACGGTGGCGATGATGGTCGCCTCGACGTCGGGAATGACGCGCACTTCGAGCATCCGGATGCCAAGCGCGTTCAGGTTCTCGCCCAGGTATTGCAGGTTGGCGTCGCGGGTGCGCCCCGACAGCACTTCGTTGCCGATGATCGCAAGCGCGGCGGTGACGACTTTGGATTTGGCGGTGTCCTCGGGATTTGTCATGGCGGCACATTATCAAGCGTGCCGGGGGGATGCCATACGGCTTTGCCGCCCATGGAACAATATGGGACGCAAAACGGCCCGCCCGCTGGAAGGTGTGGATGCGGGCGGGCCGTTCGCGGGGGTGGGCGGCGTCCCTTTCGGGCTCGCCGCCCCGGAGGATCAAGTAAGGCGGATCAGGTCAGGAATTGATCTGCCAGGTGCCGTCGGTCTTCTGGCAGGCGGTGCCGTAGCCGGTTTCCTCGCGGCCATTGACGTAAATGGTGGTCTCGTATTCGCGGCAATAGTCGCCGGAGATGCGGTCGTAGCCGTCGCGGGTCGGGGTGACCGAACCGTGGTTGCCGGAGTCTGGATTGCGCCACTCGACCCGGCGGCCGACCGGCACGTTATATGCGACCTGCTGGGCATTGTTGAGGGCGGCGCGGTCGGCGCGGTCGAGTGACTGGCCGATCGAGTTGCCGATCGCGGCGCCGGCCAATACGCCCATGGCGACCGCCACCAGCTTGCCCTTGCCGCGCCCCATCTGGGCGCCGGCCAAGCCGCCGAGGCCGGCGCCGAGCACCGTGCCGAAGGTTTGCTTGGGCTGGATTTCGGGGTTGGTGACGCAGCCGCCGAGCAGCGCCAAAGCCACAACTGCCGTGGTCAGGAATTTGAATTTCATGGTCGTTACCTCCTTGGCCTCCGTATGGCCCCACTATGAAAGGGCCAGGATCGTTTCCGTCGATCTGTTGGCATCATATTTACATGCAATTTTAATATCAATATTTATTTTAATTATTGCATGCAATTTTTTATGTGCTATCAAGAGGCATTCGCGAACAGACCGGAACACCGGCCAAGGAAACACGATGACGCTCACCTTCTCGAACGCCCAGCACCGGATGTACCTCGACTTCATGGAGGGAAATGCCGGACACTGGATCGCCGTCTTCGACGGCAACCAGGATTTCTATTCCGCCGCCTACTGGGATTTGCTGCGCGGCATGTGGCGTGCCGAGGGCCCGGTGCGCAAGACCGACGCGCTCGCCTTCATGACCGCGGTCAAAAGCGCGCATACCGCCGGCAAGCTGGTCGAGGCCGCCCTTGCCTACGGCTATCTGATCGAGCACGAGAACCCGGACGACGCTCGCTCGAAGCTGCTTACACTGGCACCCGACACGCGCGCCAAGCTCGACGCCTTCTTCGATCACGTGGTCAAGGGGCTGGTCGCGACGGCGCGCAAGATCGAGGGCGCCTGACCCTCAGTTCACAGGAAATCCCGCAGCAACGGTATCAGCGGCAGGTCCGCCGGCGGCATCGGTAGTTTCGTCATGTCGATCGGCCGCACCCATTTCAGCGCCTGGCCCTCGCGCGCCTGCGGTTCGCCCTTCCACACCCGGCAGGCGTAGACCGGCATCAGCAACTGGAAATCGTCGTAGCGGTGGCTGGCGAAGGTGAGCGGCGCCAAGCAGCTCCGCGTCACGTCGATGCCGAGTTCCTCCTTGAGTTCGCGGATCAACGCCGCTTCCGGGCTCTCGGCGTCATGCACCTTGCCGCCCGGCAGCTCCCAAAGCCCCGCCATCGACTTGCCCTCGGGGCGCTGCTGCAGCAGTACCCGGTTGTCGACGTCGACCATGGCGACGGCGACCACCAGCACCACCGGCAGGGGCGCCTCCGCGGCGCCGTCGGCGGCGTTGTAACAACCCGGATCAGGACCGGTAATCGGCATTGATGTCGATGTAGCGATGCGTCAGATCGCAGGTCCAAACGGTGGCACTTCCCTTGGCGATGCCGACGTCGACGATGATATCGATGTTCTGGCCCTTCATATGAGCCGCCACCGGAGTCTCGTCGTAACCGTCGACCGCCGCACCCTGCTTCGCCACTTCGTGGCCGCCGATGGTGATCGACAGCTTGTCGCGGTCGGCGGCCTCGCCGGCTTTGCCGACGGCGGCGACGATGCGACCCCAGTTGGCGTCCTCACCGGCGATGGCGGTCTTGACCAGCGGCGAGTTGGCGATGGAAAGGCCGATGCGCTTCGCCGCGCCGTCGCTTTCGGCACCGTTGACGGTAATGGCGACGAACTTGCTCGCACCTTCGCCGTCGCGGACGATCTGGTGCGCGAGGTCGAGCAGGACAGCCTCCAGCGCGGCATAGAACGACGCCAGCGCCGGATCGGCGGCGTCGGTGATTTCATCGTGCGCGGCACGGCCGGTGGCGAACAGCAACACGGTGTCGCTGGTCGAGGTGTCGCTGTCGACCGTGATCGAGTTGAAGGTGCGCTCGACAACCGGCGACAGCATCGCCTGTAGCACGGTCGCCGGAATCTTGGCGTCGGTGAAGATGAAACCGAGCATGGTCGCCATGTCGGGCGCGATCATGCCGGAACCCTTGCAGAACCCGACCACCCGGACCTCGGCATCGCCGATCTTGGCACTCGCAGTGGCGCCCTTGGGGAAGGTGTCGGTGGTCATGATGGCGCGCGCGGCGGCTTCCCAGACGGCCGGCGTGTCGGCCGGCGCCAACGCCCCGGCCAGTTTGTCGAGATGCTCGACGATGCGCTCGTAACGCAACGGCTCACCGATGATCCCGGTCGAGGCCGCGTAAACCCGGCTCGGCCGGCACGCGAGCACGTCCGCGACGGCCTTGACGGTGTTTTCCACCGCCATGCGGCCGAGGCCCCCGGTGAAGGCGTTGGCGTTACCGGAATTGACCACCAGCCCCCTCGCCTCGCCCTCAGGTAAGCATTCGCGGCACCACAATACAGGCGCCGCCGCCGTCTTCGAGCGAGTCAACGCGCCGGCGACCGTGGTGCCGGGCGCCAACTCGGCGAGCAGCACGTCGGTGCGGTCCTTGTAGCGCACGCCGCAGGCGCCGGTGGCGAAACGCACGCCGGCGATGGCGGGAAGTGTCGGGAAGGCCTCCGGTGCCAGAGGGGAAACCGGTGTTGCAGCATTCATCGTCGTCTTGTCCTCGGTGGTCGGACCGGCAGAGCGGGCCGGTGTTACTTGGCGGCGGGTTTCGTCTTCGGTTCCTCGAGCGGTTTGCCGTCGAGCGCGAAGCGGGTCACCTTGGCGCCCGAACGCAGCTTCTCGACATAGGCGCTGCCGCGCTCCTGCGAAATCTCGCCGCGCAGTTGTTCGACCACGGCGTCGTATTTCGGCACTTCGGCCTTGCGCCGTTCCTCGACCTTGATGACGTGGTAGCCGAACTGCGTCTTGACCGGATCGGTCGAGACCGCGCCCTTGGCCATGGCGAAGGCCGCCTTCTCGAATTCCGGCACCATCTGGCCCTTGCCGAAGAAACCGAGATCGCCGCCGTTGGGGCCGGACGGACCGGTCGACTTCTTCTTGGCAAGCTCGGCGAAGTCGGCGCCCTTGGCGAGTTCCTTGATCACCGCCTTGGCGTCATCTTCGGTCTTGAGCAGGATATGGCGCGCATGCACCTCTTCGTTGCTGGCCATGCCGGCGACCATCTTGTCGTAGCGCTTCTTCAGCGCCTCGTCGCTGATCGCGGCGGTCATTTCCTTTTCCAGCACCATGCGCTGCAGCAGTTGTTCCTCGATGCGGCTCATGCGGGAACGGAAGTCCTTGTCTTGGTCCATCTTCTTGGTCCGCGCGTCGGCGGCGGCGAGATGCGTGTCGATCAGACTGTCGACCAGCGCCGGATAGATCTGCTCGAGCGGCACCTGCTGGTACTGGCGCGGCAGTAGCTGCTGCGCTTCCTCGATATGGGACTTCATAATCTTGTGGCCGTTGACGACGGCGACCACGGGGTCCTTGTCGTCGGCGAGGAGCGTGCCGGACTGGCTGACGCAAACGGCGGCGAGAACCAGAGCTGCCAGGGCGGCGCGAAGAGCGATCATGACGGTGTCCTTCCGTAATTGAAGGGCGGCAGTATAGGGGGAGGTATCGGCCATGGAAATCACGATACGGCGATAATCGGCAACTTTTTCAAGCCCGCCCGCCACTTAAGCGAAAATTAACGCGCCCCCTGCGAGGCTCAGGCATGCGATTCGCACCCACCACGTTGCGCCGCCTTGCGGCCGGCCTCTGCATTGCCGTGGCCGTCGGCTTGTCGTCGCCCGCCGAAGCCGAACGGCCGAGCAACGAATTGATCGTGCGCAACTTCGACACGATCGCTTTCGGCAACGAATACACCCACAAGCGCTACGACTATGTGCGCAAGTGGAAGCAGCCGATCCGCATCGGCATCCAGGGCAAGGACTACCCGCCCTATTTCGAAGCCTTCGTGAAGCAGCACATCCGCGATATATGGGAACTGACCGGTCACCCGATCGAGCTCTACTACTCCTATTCCATGCAAAAGGCGAAGAAGCTGGCCAAGGACTTCGACCCGAAGAAGGTCAATTTCATCCTGTTCTACGAGCCGCGTGCGAGCATCCCGAAATCGGTGGCCAAGTATTTCGATAACGACGAGAATGCGGTCCGTCAGATGGTCCAGATATCGACCTGTTTCGCCAAGTTCGGCACCAAGGACAACGAGATCAAATGGGCGATCTCGGTGTTTCCGGCCGAACATCCTAAAGATTACATGCGCGCCTGCGTGGTCGAGGAACTGACCCAGGTGATGGGACTGCCCAACGACAGCAACGAAGTCGAACCTTCGATCTTCAACGACACCAGCAAGTACTTCGAACTGACCGAGCACGACCGCTGGATGCTCAAAATGCTCTACGATCCGCGCATATCCGCCGGCATGCGGCGCGAGGACGCGCTGGTCATGGGCAAGCGCATCCTGGACGAACTCAGGCCCGGATTCTAAGCCCCCGTTCCTGCCCGGCATGGCCGCCAAACATGCCGACATGCCGCCGGAACCCTTGTCTACGGACCGATCAGGCATTATCTAACCGGACATCCGGCCAAACCATCGAGCGACCAGTGGAAAGGCGACGCCTATCATGCGCAAGTACCTCCATATCAATCTCAATGACCACACCATCGAGACCGAGGAATGGAAAGGCGAGCAGCTCGCCCGCGCCGGACGCTATTACATTGCCAAAACCCTGGTCGAACGGAACCTGGCCACCATCGACCCGCTGTCGCCGGAAAATCCGCTGATCTTCTCGGCCGGGCCCTTCGCCGGCTCCAACTTCTCCAACGCCAACCGGATCAGCGTCGGCTGCAAAAGCCCGCTCACCGGCGGCGTCAAGGAATCGAACGCCGGCGGCACCATGGCCTTCGCGCTCGGTCAGCTGGAAATCGCCGGGCTCACGCTGAACGGCGCGTCGGACAATTGGATCTTCATCCGCATCCCCAAGGACGGCCCCGTCACCTTCGAGCCGGCCGACGACCTGCTCGGCATGGGCGTCTACGCCACCGCCGAGAAGCTGCACGAACGCTACGGCAAGAAGGTCAGCCTCGGCATCTGCTCGCCGGTCGGCGAGTGGGGCGGGCTGATCTCCGGCATCGCCTTCACCGACCCCGAGGGCCGGCCAGTGCGCATCTCGGCGCGCGGCGGCGTCGGCGCGGTGATGGGCTCGAAGAAGGTCAAGGCCATCGTCGCCGACCAAGTCAAGATGCCGACCTTCCACGACCGCAAGAGCCTGATGGGCAAGATCCGCAACTACACTGCGCTTCTGAAAGAAGACGCGGCGATCCAGAACCTGTCGGCCCGCGGCACCGCCATGGTCGCCGACATCACCAACGTCACCGGCGGCCTGCCGGTGCGCAACTTCTCCGCCGGCCGGCTGGTCGAACCGGGCAAGGAAACGCTCAAGCTCGGCGGTGACTTCATCCGCGAGCAGAATCTGGCGCGCGGCGGCGAGACCACGCACGCTTGCATGCCGGGCTGCATGATCCAGTGCTCCAACGTCTACGCCGACAAGGACGGCAAGGAGATCGTCTCGCCGATGGAATACGAGACCATCGGCCTGCTCGGCACCAACTGCGGGCTGACCGAACCGGACGACCTGGCGTATCTCAACGCCACCGCCAACGACCTCGCCATCGACACCATCGAGGCCGGCGCCTTGATTGCCATCCTGATGGATATCGGCCAGGCCGAATTCGGCGACAAGGAATTCATGGCGCAGGTCCTCGACGACATCGCCAAAGGCACCGAACGCGGGCGCTTGCTCGCACAGGGCACGGCCCGTGTCGGTGCGCATTTCAAAGCCAAGCGAGTGCCGGTGATCAAGGGCCAGGCGATCAGCGCCTACGACCCGCGCGTGGTCGAGGTGACTTGCGTCTCCATGATGACCACCGCGCAGGGCGCCGACCACACCACCGGCAACCTCCCCGCCTACACCGGGCGCGAGGACCCGGTCGAGAAACTGGTGGAGATGAGCCTCGACGTGCAGGTCAATTGCGCGGCCGGCGATTCCATCGGGCTTTGCGTGTTCGGCCGCTCGGTCACCAACATCAACCACCCGCTCATCATCGGCGCCTTGAATGACGCTTGCGGCACCAACCTTTCGGGTGATTTCCTGCGGCGCCTCGGCCGCGAGACGCTGGAATTGGAAGACGCTTTCAACAAGGCTGCCGGCTTCACGGAAGCCGACGACGAGTTGCCTGCCTTCTTCTACGAGGAAGCACTGCCGCCGACCAACAATAAGGCGCGGCCACACGCCGGCGAGGTAAAACGGCTGCGCCAGGCTTGGCTCGCGGAAGCGGCCGCCAAGGCAAGCGAGAATTCCGGAACCGAGGCGCGCACCGGCGCCTGATCGGCCGGAAAAGCGCGCTCAGTCGAGCTTGGCCAGGCCGAAGTCGTCGAGGATGGCGTAGGTCGCCGGCACCAAGAACAGCACCAGCATGGTCGATGCCGTCAGCCCGAATGCGAGGCTGGTGACCAACGGGATCAGCACCTGCGCCTGCAGACTGGTCTCCGACAGGATCGGCATCAGCCCGGCGATGGTGGTCAGCGAGGTCAGCATGATGGCGCGGAAGCGCGCCTTCACCGCCAGCGGACCGGCCAGTTCGACCGATTTGACGTTGCCGTGGCGGTACTTGATGAACTCGACCAGCAGGATCGAATCGTTGACCACGACGCCGGCCAGGGCGACGAAGCCCAGGATGCTCGGCATGGTGAAGTCGAGGCCGAGCAAAAGGTGCCCGGCGATGGCGCCCATGAACGAGAACGGAATGATCACCATGACGATCACCGGCTCGAAGTAGCTACGGAACTGGAAGCTCAACAACAGGAAGATGCCGACCAGCCCGAGCGCGAAGCCGGTCATCATCGAGCGTTGGGTCTTGCCCGCTTCCTTGTCCGAGCCCTGGAACGAATAGCCGACGCCGGGATTGCGCTCCAAGAGGCCGGGCAGGAACTTGGCGCGGGTCTCGGCTAAAATCTCCTTGGCGTTGGCAATGCGTGCATCGACATCAGCCTGCACCGTCACGGTGCGCCGGCCATCGACCCGGTTGATGCGCGAGAAGCCGCGGTCGGCCTGGATGTCGGCGACGACGGAGAGCGGCACCAGTTTGCCCTCGGCGGTGCTCAGCACGAAGTAGTCGAGGTCCTCCAATCCATCGCGATCGGTCGGGTCCAAGCGCACGTCGATCTCGTAGGACTCGCGGCCGCGCTGCACCTCGGAGACCGTGTTGCCGTAGAAGGCGGCGCGCAACTGGTCGGCTACGGCGCGGCCGTCGAAGCCGAGCGGCGCCGCGCCGTCCTTGAGCTTGAGCCGCACTTCGGGTTTGCCGGGACGCAGGTCGTCGATGATGTCGTGCACGCCGACATAGCGTTCCAGCCACAACGTCAGCTCGCCCGCCGCGCGCTTCAGCACACCCAGGTCCTTGCCTTCCAGCCTGATCTCGATGTCCTTGCCGCCCGGGCCGATGGTCGGCTCGGTGTATTTGATGAACACCACGTCGGACGGTTCGCCGACCTCGGCGCGCCAGGCCGCCAGCCCGTCGTCGACGTGGGCGTTCCTGATATCGGCGCCCAACAGGTCGGCGACCACGGTGGCGACGTGCTGGCCGGTTTCGTAGGCGTCCTCGTTGGCGTTGAACTTGTAGGTGACGTTGCGGATCAGGTGCTGGCCGCCCGGCTGCTTCGGCGCGAACTTGGCATCGACGCGCCTGAGCGCGGCCTCCAGATCGGCAACCAGTTTTTCCGTCCGCTTCAAGGGCGTGCCTTCCGGCAGCAAGACGCGCGCCTCGATGACGTCGCCTTCCAGGTCCGGAAAGGCGGCGAACTTCAAAAGCCCGCCGGCCGGCGCGGCGACGGCGAGCAGCATGGCACCGATGGCGAGGCCGAGGGTGAGATAACGCCACTCGACGGCGCGTTCGGCCAGCGGCCCGACGACACGGCCGCTCATCCACGCCATGAACTCATCGGTCCAATGCTGGAACCGGCCGATGGTCTTGTCACCCTC
>JAYOXJ010000067.1:0-13008 GCA_038152725.1 Rhodospirillaceae bacterium | reverse complement strand
ATCCGATGCTCGCCAACATGCCGGCGTTCGAGGCCGTGCCGAACTCGACCATGCGCAAGGTCATCGCCAAGCGCCTGACCGAGTCGGCCCGCGATATCCCGCATTTCAACGTCAGCGCCGACGTCGAGATCGACGCGCTGCTGGCGCTCAGGAAGGAACTCAACGGCAGGGACGGCGCCGACTACAAGCTTTCGGTCAACGACTTCGTCGTCAAGGCGGTCGCCGTGGCGCTGAAGCGCGTGCCGGGCTGCAACGTCGCTTACACCGACGACGCCATCCTGCGCTTCAAGCGGGTCGATATCTCGATCGCGGTCGCCATCGAGGGCGGCCTGATCACGCCGATCATCAAGGACGCCGGCTCCAAGGGGCTCGCCGCCATCTCCGAGGACGCCAAGGCGCTCGCCGCCAAGGCCCGCGACGGCAAATTGCAGCCCGAGGAATTCCAGGGCGGCACCTTCACGATCTCGAACCTCGGCATGTTCGGCGTCAAATCCTTCAACTCGATCATCAATCCGCCGCAGGGCGGCATCCTCTCGGTCGGCGCCGGCGAGGAAAGACCGGTCGTGAAGAACGGCAAGATCGCCATCGCCAACGTGATGTCGCTGACGCTTGCGGTCGACCACCGCTGCATCGACGGCGCCATGGCGGCCGGTTTCATGAAAGAGCTGAAGGCGATCCTGCAAGACCCGATCCAGCTGATGCTCTGAGGAGGCCTCCGCGTGGACAAGGTCAACCTCGCCCAGAAATTCTCGACCTTCGCCGATCACTGGTCGCCGAAGGTGGTCGGCCAGCTCGACGATTACGAGATCAAGCTGGTCAAGCTCGAGGGCGACTTCGTCTGGCACAAGCACGACGACTGCGACGAGATGTTCCTGGTCGTCGATGGGCACCTGGATATCGACTTCCGCGACCGCTCCGTCGGCCTCGACGCCGGCGAGTTCGTCGTGGTGCCGAAGGGCACCGAACACATGCCGCGCGCCGGCCAGGAATGCCAAGTCCTGTTGTTCGAGCGTGCCGGTGTCGTCAATACCGGCGACGCCGAGGAAAGCGCGTTGACCGTCCGCCAACCGGAAAGGATCTGAGTGATGGCCGAAACCAACTTCGACGTGGTGATCATCGGCGGTGGGCCGGGCGGCTATGTCACCGCCATCCGCGCCGCGCAGCTCGGCTTCAAGACCTGCGTGGTGGAGAAGAAACATCTCGGCGGCATCTGCCTCAACTGGGGCTGCATCCCGACCAAGGCGCTGCTGCGTTCGGCCGAGATCTACAATTACATGAAACATGCCGACGCCTACGGGCTGAGCGCGCAAGGGGTCGGTTTCGACCTGGCCAAGGTCGTCGAGCGCTCGCGCGGTGTCTCCAAGCAGCTCAACGGCGGTGTCGGCCACCTGCTCAAGAAGAACAAGGTCCATGTCATCATGGGCACCGCCAAGCTCAATGGGCCGGGCAAGATCGAGGTGGTCGGCGAGAAGGGCGAGAAGCTGCCGCCCCTCGCCGCCAAGCACACCATCGTCGCCACCGGCGCGCGCCCCCGCGTGCTGCCCGGTCTCGAGCCCGACGGCAAGCTGGTCTGGACCTATTTCGAGGCGCTGAAGCCCGACATCATGCCGAAATCGCTGCTGGTCATCGGATCGGGCGCCATCGGCATCGAGTTCGCGAGCTTCTTCCACACGCTCGGCGCCGACGTCACCGTGGTCGAGGTGCTGCCCCAGGTGCTGCCGGTGGAGGACGCCGAGATCGCCGCCGTCGCCAGGAAGCAGTTCGAGAAGCACGGCATGAAGATCATGTCGGGCGCCAAGGTCGCCAAGCTCGACAAGCAGGCCAATTCCGTCACCGCCACCATCGAGGACGCGAAGGGCAAGTCGCAGCAGATCACAGTCGACCGCGTCATCGCCGCCGTCGGCGTGGTCGGCAACATCGAGGACATCGGTCTGGAGACCACCAAGGTCAAGACCGACCGCGGCTGCATCGTCATCGACGGCTACGGCCGCACCGCCGAGCCCGGCGTCTATGCCATCGGCGACGTCGCCGGCCCGCCGATGCTGGCGCACAAGGCCGAACACGAAGGTGTCATCTGCATTGAGAAGATCGCCGGCCTCGACGCCCATCCGATGAAGAAGGAACACATCCCGGGCTGCACCTACTGCCACCCGCAGGTGGCCAGCGTCGGCCTCACCGAGCAGAAGGCCAAGGACGCCGCTTATACGGTCAAAGTCGGCCGCTTCCCGTTCATCGGCAACGGCAAGGCCATCGCGCTCGGCGAACCCGACGGCCTGATCAAGACCGTGTTCGACGCCAAGACCGGCGAACTCCTGGGCGCGCATATGGTCGGTGCCGAAGTGACCGAACTGATCCAGGGCTTCGTCGTCGCCATGGGCCTGGAGACGACGGAAGAAGACCTGATGCACACCGTCTTCCCGCACCCGACGCTTTCCGAAATGATGCACGAGAGCGTGCTCGACGCCTACGGCCGCGTCATCCATATGTGAACGAGACCTTGCCGCAAGGACGGCGAATACCCAAGTTAGAGCCATGAGCAACATCGAGAACCTGCCCCGCAAACACGGCCGGCTGCGCCACCCGGAGAAGGCCAAGAACGCGCCCAACCCGGTGCAGAAGAAGCCTTCATGGATCCGCGTCAAAGCACCGACGTCGAAGGCCTATATGGAGACCCGCGCGCTGATGCGCGAAAAGAAGCTCCACACGGTCTGCGAGGAGGCCGCCTGCCCGAACATCGGCGAGTGCTGGTCGAAGAAGCACGCGACCGTGATGATCCTGGGCGACATCTGCACGCGCGCCTGCGCGTTCTGCAACGTCGCCACCGGCAAACCGGGCCAAGTCGACGCACAAGAGCCCGAGAACCTCGCCGTCTCCGTCGCCGAAGCGGGGATGAAGCACGTCGTCATCACCTCGGTCGACCGCGACGACCTCGCCGACGGCGGGGCGGATCAGTTCGTCCAGTGCATCACCCGCATCCGCGAGACCTCGCCCGGCACCACGATCGAGGTGCTGACCCCCGACTTCAAGGGGAAGCAGGGTGCGGTGGAGGCCGTGGTCGCCGCCGGGCCCGACGTCTTCAACCACAACCTGGAAACCGTGCCGAGGCTGTATCCCTCGATCCGCCCGGGCGCGCGTTATTTCCACTCGCTGCAGTTGCTCGCCCGCGCCAAGGAGCTGAACCCGACGATCTTCACCAAGTCCGGCATCATGGTGGGCTTGGGCGAGGAGAAGGACGAGATTTTGCAGGTCATGGACGACCTGCGCTCGGCCAATGTCGATTTCCTCACCATCGGCCAGTACCTGGCGCCGACGCCGCGCCACGCCGCCATCGACCGCTTCGTCACGCCCGACGAGTTCGCCGAATACAAACGCGTCGGCGAAGGGAAGGGGTTCTTGCTGGTGGCCTCGACGCCGTTGACGCGGTCGAGCTACCACGCCGACGCCGATTTCGCCGAGCTTCAGGCCAAGCGCCGCGCCGCACAGGGCTGATCATTGCTGGCGTAATGCCGCGCGAGGCGAAACAGCCGGTCTACCTTTAACGCCCACTCAGTACGACAGGCTGGCCGCGTTGAGGATGCCGATGGCGACCGATGCGGCGGCCAGCGTGATGCCTGCCGCCTGATCGCCTTGCTCGATCCGGCTGGAAAGCCCGCGTAGCGCCATATTGACCGCGAAGAACACGATCAACTGCACGACCAGCGCGACGCCGGCCCAAAGCGCCATGTCGGGCAGCGACACGCTGAACACCACGGCGCTGGCCAGCGGCAGGGTGAAGCCGATGGCGGCGCCGCCGAGGCTGATGGCGGCGGCGGAATTGGAATTTCGGATCAGCGCCCACTCGCGGTGCGGCGTGATCGCCATGTAGACGCCCAGGAAGACGCCGAGAGCGACAAGCGACGCCGCGAAATAAGCGGCGAATTTTCCGATGCCTTGCAGGGTTTGCAGAATATCCATGTTGCTCACTCGAAATAGTGGGGGATGAAGCGGCTGTTGTCGCCGGTGATCGCCGTCTCGTCCTCACGGATTCCCATGCCGGCCGGCTGGCTGGCGACGACCCACGATCCGAGTACCGGATAGCGTCCGTCGAACGCCGGCAGCGGCGCCGCGGCCTGATAGACGAACCCCTCGGCGCCGTAGGGTCCGGCGGTTTCGGCGAGCACCTGGCCGTTGGCGGCGAGCCGCACGTTGGCGCCCTCGCGCCCGAAGATCGGCTTTTCGAAGACTTCGCCCTCGATGGCGCCGGGCTCGAACGCCGTCTGCAGCAGGTTGGGATGGCCGGGCGCCATGTCCCAGAGCAGCGCCAACACGGCCTTGTTGGACAGCACCATCTTCCACGGCGGCTCGATCACGTCGGCGACGCCCGACAGAAGATGGCCGCCGAATTCCTCGGCGACCAGCCATTCCCAGGGATATAGCTTGAACAGCGTGGCGATCGGACGGTTGTCCAGATCCACGAACCCAGTACCGTCCCAGCCGATGTCCTCGACGTCGATCCTGACCGTATCGAGGCCGGCCTGGACCGCGGTGTCGCGCAGATATTCGACCGTGCCGCCGTCCTCGATGTGTCCCTTGACGGCGGAGAAATGGACCGGCCCCCGGCGGATGCCGAAATTCCGCCACGCGTCGATCAGCCGTTCATGGATGGAATTGAACTGGTCGCGGTCGGGCATCAGGCTTTCGAGCCAGTCCCACTGCACCACCGCCGCCTCGAACAGGGCCGTCGGCGTATCGGCGTTGTACTCCAGCAGCTTGGGCGGCGCATCGCCGCCATAGCTGAAATCGAACCGGCCGTAGAGGTTCTTCGCGCCCGCCCGCCAACTGCCCTCGATCGCCTCCCAGGCCGCCGGCGGAATGCGTAGCTCCCGGTAGGCCGGCTCGCCGGCGGCGACGACCCGGTCGACCAATTCGAGGGCCATCTGCTCGATCTCGGCGGTCACTTCCTCGATGCCGTCGATCTCGTCGGCATCGAAGGCGTAGCACGCGGTCTCATCCCAATAGGGCAGGCCGTCGATGGTATGGAATGCGAACCCGAGGTCGCGTTCGACGTGTTCGCGCCAATCCGGGCGCGGCGTCAGGGAAAGGCGTTTCAAGCGGTTACCCGCCCGAAGATGTGCGGAACGCGCTCGCCGTGGACCCGAAGCCGGCGCGCTGGATCGGCATCGGCGATGCGGCGGGCTTGAAGGCGCGGGCGTTTCCGGTTCCGGAGAACGAGCCGACGTTGAAATACTTGTTGCCGCTTCGGGTGACCGCGCTGCCGTCGCGGCCGCGATAGACCGGCTGGTTGAAGCTGTTGCCGAGCATATAGCCCATCATCAGCGGCAGGAACAGGCTGCCGGTCGAGCTTTGCCGTGTTTCGCAATTGCCGGCGCCGAACTCCTGCTCGCACGCCTCCTTGCGGGTGAACTTGGGCGCCTCGGCAAGATGAATGGCTTCGCTTTTCCGCTGCCCATCCTTGCAGGTGGCCTCGCCATGAATGGCGCTGCATTCCTTGAGGCCGGAATAGAACTTGGCGTCGTTCGGCGGCGGGCCGTCGCAGCCGGCGACCAAGCCGGCGCTACCGATCAGGGCCAATTTCACGACGCGGGACTTTTTCTTCATGGCGATCCTCATCCGACGGGAGCATATGAATATGGTGCTTCGCCCGACCCTCGGCAATAGGGCTCGAGTCCCACCTGCCGATGCCCCGAGATTGCGGCGCAGCGCGGCCGTTACTCCGGTTCGAACCGGCGCCTTTCCTGCGCATCCGGATCCCGGTGGGGCGGCGTCTCAAGGAAACGCCGCCCCACTGGAAACACCATTATTCAAGCCGCCAGTTTGCCGTGCAGACGGTGCGACACACATTCGACGTGGCGATGGTCGGTGCCGCAGCAGCCGCCGACGACCCGAAGATTGGGCAGCAGACGCGCCAGCGTGGCGTGCAGTTCGCCGAACTCCTGCGGGTTGCCGTCGTCGAGTGTGGTCGCCTGGTCGAGTTCGGCGTGGCTCTTGCGCGACGCGTTGGCGCGCACGCCGCCGATGCGCCAGCGCCAATCCTGGTCTTCCGCCAGAACGTCCTGGAAATGCTCGGGATGGGCGCAGTTGACCATGAAATAGAGCGGCGCGCGGTCGGTTGCCGCGTCCGTCGCCCGGATCGCATCGGCAAGCGTCTCGCCCGACGGCAGGCGGCCATCGGTCTCCACGGTGAAGGAAATCACGCTGGAGAGCCCTTCGTTGGTGACGGCACGGGCGATGCCCATGGCTTCCGCAGAGTTGGTCATGGTGATCGCCGAGATCATGTCGACACCGCTTTCGGCCAGCACACGGATTTGCGGGGCGTGCATGAGTTCGGCGCGGTCCGCGTCGGGCGCATGGGCCGCGTCGTAACCGTCGCCGGCCGGGCCGACGACGCCGTTGACGACGATCGGGTTGACGCGCGTCGCCCACTGCGCGCGGATGTCGTGCGCGAAGCCGACGGCGTCGCGGGTGAGGCCGAGCAGTTTCTCCTCGGAAACGCCGAGCCGCTCCGCCCAGGAGAGGCAGCCCCGCCAGGTATTGGTGTCGAGCACGTAGCCGGTGCCGGCGCGCTCGGCCATGCCCAGGAAGCGCTCGAATTAGGCCTGCATCTTCTCGCGCGCCGCCGCGTCGTCCATGAGCACGAGTGCGGCGAATGCCGGCGCCTCGAACCCCTCGACGAAAAACATCCAGGTTTCGAACCCGCCGTCTGTGAGATAGGGCTTCGGTGCATTCAAGAGTTTCGATATGTCATCCATGATTGGTCTCCATCGGCTGTTGCTTTCGCGTGCCGGGATGTATGACCAATTACGCGGCGCGGCCTAGTCGACTCGCGGTGCTGTTTTCGGAACGATTTTCGGCAATAATTTCAACGATATAGATTCCGAACGGCAAATGCCGTCAGTTATCGCGGCCGAAAACCGTACCGCGGGTACAGTAATGGCAAACCGATATCGCCATAGTCACGGAGTGAGACGCAGTGGCGCGTGGAGAAGAGACCCGTAAACGCATCCTTGATGCCGCGCAGGACGCAGTCCTGGCGAAGGGGTTCGACGCGACCTCCATCGACGAGATCGTCGCGGTCTCAGGGATAACCAAGAGCGGCTTCTTCTATCATTTCCGCGACAAGAACGCCTTGGCGTCGGCGCTGATCGAGCAGCACATCGTTTTCGAGGACGAGCTTTTCGACGATCTGTTCCAGCGCGCCGCCGAACTCTCGGACGATCCGCTGCAGGTCATGCTGATCGGGCTCAAGTTGATGGCCGAACTGATCGAGGACATGCCGAACGGCCATCCGGGCTGCGTCGTGGCGACGGCCGTATACCAGGACCGGCTGTTCGACAAGAACGTGCGCGACGCCAACCGCCGCGCCGTGCTCGGCTGGCGCAAGCGGTTCCGCAAGATGTTCGACGATATCGCCGCGACCTACCCGGTTCGCGACGAGGTCGACCTGGAACACCTTGCCGACATGGTCAGCGGCGTCGTCGAAGGCGGCATCATCCTCGCCCGCGCCGTCGATGAACCGATCGTGACCTCGCAGCAGGTCATGCTGCTGCGCTCCTACATCAAGCTGTTGTTCTCGCCACGGCAATCCTGAACAGGCGCATGCGCCGCATGAACACCAACCCATCAACAGGCTTGGCGGCCAAACTGCCGTTCTATTTCGGCTGGGTCATCGTCGCCATCGCCTTCGTCACCATGGCGATCAGCGTATCGGCCCGCACCGCATTCTCGCTGTTGCTGCCGCCCCTGATCGACGAGTTCGGCTGGCCGCGCGGCGTCGCCGCCGGGGCGTTCTCGTTCGGCTTTCTGGTATCGGCCGTCTTGAGCCCCTTCGTCGGCCGCCTGATGGACCGCCACGGCCCGAGGCTGGTGATCGAGAGCGGCGTCGTGCTGCTCGCCGGCGGACTATTGTTGGCGCCATATGTCGGCGCGCCCTGGCACCTTTACATCACGCTCGGCGCCTTGGTCGGCTGCGGCGCCAATTTGATGAGCTTCACGGCGCAATCACTATATCTCCCCAATTGGTTCCGCCGCCGCCGCGGGCTGGCACTCAGTCTGGCGTTCGCCGGCGTCGGTGCCGGCGCCATCGTCATACTGCCGTGGCAGCAATCGATCATCACCGCCGACGGTTGGCGTGCGTCCTGCACCGCCATGGGGCTGACGGTGGTGCTGGTCTTGCTGCCGCTCAATCTGCTGGTGCGCCGGCGGCCGGAAGATTTGGGTCTCGAGGCCGATGGCGGCAGGACCGTCTCGAAAAAGGGCGAACGGCTCCGCACCATCGCCGTCGTCGATGCCGATTGGGCGGCGCGGGATTGGACCCTGGCAGCGGCCGTCAGGACGGCGCGCTTCTGGTGGATCGCGCTCGCCTTCTTCTCCGTGCTGTTCGCCTGGTACGCGGTACAGATCCACCAGACCAAGTATCTTCTGGAAATCGGCTTCGACGCGCAGACCGCCGCCTGGGCGCTCGGCTTCGTCTCCGTCGCCGCCATCCCGGGCCAAATCGGGTTCGGCGCGCTCTCCGACCGGATCGGACGCGAGTGGGTGTGGTCGATCGCCTGCGCCGGCTTCGCGGTCTGCTACGGCGCGCTGATCGCTTTGCACGCCGTGCCGTCGATTGCGCTGCTTTATCTCATGGTCGTGTCGCAAGGAGCGTTAGGCTATGCGCTGACGTCGGTGATGGGGCCGATCGTCGCCGAGATTTTCGAAGGGCCGAACTATGGCGCCATCTTCGGCACGCTGACCGTCGCGCTGATCGGCGGCGGCGCAGCCGGGCCCTGGGTCACCGGCCTGGTCTACGACGCCTACGGCAGCTACACGCCGGCTTTCGCGTTGGCGATCGCGCTCTGTGCTGTCTCGGCGCTCGCCATCTGGATCGCGGCACCGCGCAAGGTACGTACGGTGCCGGGCAAGTCCTAGCCGATTAGCGCTGCCGCGATTTCATCCCATTCTTCCGCCAGCGGCGCCTTGCACTTAGGCTTACCGGCCTGTCGGTACCAATAGCCGGCATTGCCCAGATCGCCCTCGATCCGGTGCAGGTGCGCATGCACCCAGCTTCCATCGGTGCCCGGCGTGTCCTGGGCAATGCCGTGCGCCTTGTGCCAGTCGTCATCGACGCCATCGCGGCATTTGGCGGCGAGCCAGAGTGCCATTGCCAGGGGTGCGAGGCTTTCCGGCGGCGCGTCGTTGTCGAGCGTTTGCTTGAATTGGGCGAGATCCATGGTGACGCCATCATGCCACCAATAGACCGCGATGGCGACGGTCGTGCGCGCCGGTTGTCGAGGCCCGGCCTGCATTCTAACCTATTGGCAGATCATCCGGCCGGGGAGGCGGACATGAAGGCAGAAGAGTTGAAAGCATTGCAGGCACCGGTCAAGGCGCGCTACCGCGACGATCCCGACGCCGCCGTCATCACGCTCAAGTCGGAAGGCACGATAGGCGAGGGCGTTACCTGTTCGGTCGCCACCAGCCGGGCCATGGTCGAGGCCGGGCTGCATCCGGCGACCGGCGGATCGGGCGTCCATGCCTGTTCCGGCGACATGCTGCTCGATGCCCTGGTCGCCTGCGCCGGCGTGACGCTCAACGCCGTGGCGACGGCGCTCGAACTGCCGGTCCGCGATGCGCGCGTCCGGGCCGAGGGCGATCTCGACTTCAAGGGCACGCTCGGCGTCGACCGCGAGGCGCCGGTGGGGTTCCGGGAAATCCGGCTCACCTTCGACATCGAGGGCGATCTCGACGACGAACAACTGGCGACGCTGATGAAGCTGACCGAGCGCTATTGCGTCGTCTACCAGACGATCAAGGCCGGGCCGCCCGTCGCCGTCGCTGCCAACGTCAAGAAAGCCGGCTGATTTCCTCGAATTGAATTTCGGTCGCGGCCGGCACGTTCGGCCGATGGGCGAGGGCGCCATTACGGCCTTCGACACCGCTTGACTCGCATGCTGTGAATGTATATTGAATAAAATATGAATGCAGCATTAAAACAACAGGTTATACAAATCAGTTCGCAAGAGCACTGCTACCGAAAACTGAAGGAACGGATCCTGACGCTGGAGCTCGCGCCCGGCGCGCGCATCGGCGCGCTCGACGTCGCTGCCCAGCTCGGCCTGAGCCGCACGCCGGTGCGCGAGGCCTTGGGCCGGCTCGAACAGGAAGCATTGGTGATTCACGACCCAGCCGGCGGCTACGTCGTCCGGGCGATGAGCGTGAAGGAGATCGACGATCTCTACCGGGTGCGCGAGTACCTGGAGACCGAAGCGGTACTCGAGGCCATGCCCAATCTGGGCGCGGTGGAGATCGCCGGGCTTGAAGCGTTGCTGGCGGAGGCGGAGCGCAATCTAGGTGACGTTTCCGCATTCCTGATCGCCAGCCGGCGCTTCTACGAGGCGATCATCGCCGCCACCGGCAACGAAGTGCTGGTGCGGATGTTCGGCCCTATTAACGACCGAGTGCGCATCGTCGGCGCCATGCTGATCGGTGCCCATGCGCCGCGCATGAAGGAAGTGCTGGCACTGAATGCCGATATTCTTCGCGCACTTAGCGCACGCGACGAGGCCGCCGCCGTCGCCGCCGTGCGCGCGCACGTGCGCAGCGCTCGCGACCACGTCGCCACCATGCTGGCGCGTGACCGCGCCATGGTGTTCGTCAATCCGTCGGCTCTGCCGGCATAAACCATCCGTTCCAGGGAGGAATTTTCGATGGGCAACGGTGTTCAGGAAAAACTGATGGAGGGTTCCAACCGGACTCGTCGCAACGCGAAGAACCCGGCGCTGCCGCAATTCAGCCCGGCATCGCGCGCCATCGGCGCGGTGGTCGAGGATTGGGACATCGCCGAGCCGGCCAGCGACGATGCCATCGCCGCGTTCCGTAGCGCGCTTACCGACAACTGCTTCCTGCTGTTCCGCGACCAGAAGCTGACGCCCGAACAGCAGGTCGCCTTCAGCCGCCGCTTCGGTGAACTCGAGCATCACGTGCTCAACGACTATACGCTGAAGGAACTGCCGGAAATCTACGTTCTCTCCAACGTCAAGGAGGCCGGCAAGGCGGTCGGCCGCGCCGGCGCCGGGCAGTACTGGCACACCGATCTCTCCTACATGAAGGTGCCGTCGTTCGGCTCCTTGCTCTACGCCATCGAGATTCCGGAAACCGGCGGCGACACCATGTTCGCCAACATGTACATGGCCTATGACGCGCTCTCGGCGCCGCTAAAGACGCTGTTCGAGGACATGCGCGCCGTGCACGACTTCGCCCACACCCAGCGCACCTACATCGCGCCGGCCGGGCTGACCAAACCGGCCACGCCCGAACAACTCGCCAAGACTCCGCCGGTCGAGCAGCCCTTGGTACGCACGCATCCGAAAACGGGCCGCAAATCCCTCTACGTCAGCCCCGGCATGATGACCGGCATCGTCGGCCTGGCGCCGCACGAAAGCCGCGCCATCATCGATTTCCTGGTCACCCACACGACGCGGCCGGAATTCGGTTACCGCCACCAGTGGCGCAAGGGCGACCTGGTGTTCTGGGACAACTGGGCGAGCATGCACAACGCTATCAACGATTACGGCCCGGACGACCGCCGCCTGATGCACCGCACCACAATCCAGGGCACCGCCGCCTGAGCCCCCGACCGATCAGGCGTTGACGGACAGCCCCGGCGTTCGAATAATCCTGGTCTCTGATCGAGCGGAAAGGGACTTCGATGGCATTGGCCCCGCCCATCACCGGGCCTTCGGCCTGGTACGGCAAGGACATGGCGAATTCGTCGCGCTGGGTGCGCCGGCTTCGGCCCGAGTACATCGCCGAACTGGATGCCGCACTCGCCCGCGTCGAGCAACTGGGCCTCGAGTGGCAGGAAATCACGGCCGCCGATTTCCCGCTGCCGAGACTCGCCGGGCTGATCGGCGAGATCAGAGACGAGCTCGAGCAGGGCAGCGGCCTGATGCAGTTGAAGGGCCTGCCGGTCGATCGCTACAGCGAGGATCAGCTACGTAAACTCTATTACGGGCTCGGCAGCAACATCGGCACGCCGGTGTTCCAGAACCGCACCGGCCAGTTGATGCGCCTGATCCGCGACGAAGGGGCCGCCGTCGGCCAGACCTACGGCCAGATCGAGCCCGGCAAGACCGGCGACGGCAAGCCCTTCCTTTCGTCCTACGCGCGCACGCTTTCCAACGGCGCGCTCCGTTTTCATACCGACCGCACCGACGTGGTCACGCTGCTCTGCGTCAATCAGGCGAAAAGCGGGGGCGTCACTACCATCTGTTCATCGGTCATGGTCATGAACGAAGCCATGCGCCGCCGGCCGGATTTGGCCGAGGAATTGTTCCAGCCCTATTTCAGAAGCCGGCTCGGCGAGGAATCGAGCGAGGCCGACGAGGTCTATCCGCTGCCGGTGTTCGGGGTCCGCGACGGCTATTTCACCTCGCACTACTCGCGCACCTACATCGAGGCGGCGCAACTCACCGACGGCGTGCCGAAACTGACGACAAAACAGGTCGAAGCGCTCGACCTGTTGCAGTCGCTCTGCGAGGAACTCGCCTTCGAGATGACCTTCGAGGCCGGCGACATCCAGTTCCTGAACTCGCACGTCACCTACCACGGCCGCACGCCGTTCGTGGATTTCGACGAGCCGGAGAAAAAGCGCATGCTGATGCGGCTCTGGCTTGCCATGCCGAACAGCCGCCCGCTGCCGGAAGATCACGTGGTGCTGTGGCGCAACGTCGGGGCCGGCGAACTGCGTGGCGGTATCGCTCAGGTGCCGGCCGAGGGTGACTGAGGCCCGGCGGCCGGGTCGCCCTGGTATCCGGTCCTGATCCATTCGGCGACGAAGCAAAACCCCAGAAACAATCCGGGCGACAACAGCAGCAATACGAAACCGCTAAGCCCCGGCATGTTCGAGAGATATTCGATGCGCCTGAGCAGCGCCACAACGGCATTGCCGCCGACGACAAAAACCAGCCAGTAGCCGAGCGCGCCGACGAGGAGGGCGGTGAGAAGTCGCATCGTGCCGAGTGCGCG
>JAYOXJ010000066.1:7611-13311 GCA_038152725.1 Rhodospirillaceae bacterium | reverse complement strand
CCTGCACCGAACGCCAGCGGAAGTTGGTGACGTTGACGCCCTTGCCGTCGAGCAGGAGCCCATTGATTTTGGTGTCAATCACGGTGTCGTCGACGAAGCCTTCCACCGCACCTTTCTTCTGTTCGACCGGCTTGATCACCAGGAGTTCGTTTATCACCGATTTCCCGCCGGCGACGCCGGCGGCGAGTTTGCCGGCCTTGTCCTTGATCTCCGGTTTCTCGACCGCGCCGGTCAGCATGACGTCCTGTTCGTAGACGTCGGCGTTGATCGAAATGACCTCGCTGCCCATTTTGTCGATCACCTCGGCGGTGATCTTGGCCTTGATCTCGGTATCCTTGGCGATGTCCCCGGAACTTCGATCCTCGACCGCCGCCTCGACCGCGCCCTTGATGATGGAAAGCGGATTGAACTGTGCCGCCGCCGGAATTGCGGCGGCACCGATCGCAACCGCCGCGACGAGGCCGAACGGGAAACGGAACATGGCTGGGATCCGCCTGGTTGATGCCAGGGGAAGTCTAGCGCCGGCCTAGCGGTGCTTCCAGTCGGCCTTGCGCTTATCGGCGAATGCGGCCATGCCTTCCTTCTGATCGTCCATGGCGAAGGCCGAATGGAACAGGCGGCGCTCGAAGTGAACGCCTTCCGCCAGCGTCGTCTCGAAGGCGGTGTTGACCGCTTCCTTGTTCATCATGGCGGCGGGCAGCGACATGCCGGCGATGGTCTTGGCGGCTTCCATGGCGACGTCCATGAGTTCGGCCACCGGCACGACGCGGGCCGCGAGGCCGGCGCGTTCTGCCTCCTGGGCGTCCATGAAGCGGCCGGTCAGGCAGAGGTCCATGGCCTTGGCCTTGCCGACCGCGCGGGTCAGGCGCTGGGTGCCGCCGGCACCCGGCAGCACGCCCAGCTTGATCTCCGGCTGTCCGAACTTGGCATTGTCGGCGGCGATGATCATGTCGCACATCATCGCGACCTCGCAGCCGCCGCCGAGCGCGAAGCCGGCGACCGCGGCGATCACGGGCTTGCGGCATTTGGCCAGGCGCTCCCAGTCCTTGGTGATGAAGTCGCCGAGATAGACGTCCATGTAGGACTTCGACTGCATTTCCTTGATGTCGGCGCCGGCGGCGAATGCCTTCTCGGAGCCGGTCACCAGCAGGCAGCCAATGCCGTCATCGGCCTCGAAGGCATCGACGGCCTGGGCGACTTCCTTCACCAGGTCGGCGCAAAGCGCGTTGAGCGCGTCGGGCCGGTTGAGGGTGATCTTGCCGACACGGTCGATCTTTTCAGCGATGATGAACTTGTAGGACATGGTCGGCCTCTCCGATGCAGCGTGATGGAATGGTGGGGTGCTGACTCTTAGCGCGCGATGCCGGGGGCGCAAGCCGTTTTTTGCATTGCGATATCGCAGATGCGCTCAACTCATCGCCGCGGTGCCCTCGGCCACCAGCCATTCGACGAAGCGCCGGGTGCCGTGGGTAATGCGCCGTTCGCTCGGCCAAACGGCGTAATAGCCGAGTTCGCGCGCCAGCGGACGCTTGAACGGGCGGACGAGAGCGTCGGTGCGGAACGCGTCATCGAGCAGGCGGACCTGGCCCATAGCAACGCCGATGCCCTCGATGGCGGCCTGATAGGTGATCAACGAGCTCTCGAAAATCTGGTCGTGGTCGCCGGTCGGTTTGGGCCAGCCGACGGACTTGAGCCAGTCGGTCCAGTCGCGGCGACGGTAGCGGGTCTGCAGGATCGGCGCGCGGGCGAGGCTTGCGGCATCGGCCATGCCGCCCAGCCGCTCGACCAGGCGCGGACTGGCGACCGGCTCGATGATGTCGGAAAACAGCAGGGCCGCATTGAGGCCGCGCCAGCGACCGTCGCCGAACTGCACGGCGATCTCCAGGTCCTTTCTGGAAAAGTCGACCGGTTCGACGCCGGTCTGCATGCGTACCGTGCAGTCGGAGTTGGCGGCGTTGAACCTCGGCAGCCGCGGCAACAGCCAGCGCGCCGCGAACGTCGGGTAGACCTGGACGCGCACCGTGCGCGGGTCGTTGCCGGTTGCCAGTTGGCGGGTCGCCTGCTCGATCGCGTCGAACGCTGGGCCGATATCGCGGAGGTACCCGCGTCCCATGGCGCTCAGCTGCACGCGCCGACCGCGCCGTTCGAACAGCGTCACGCCGAGCGCTTGTTCAAGCACCGATATCTGCCGACTCACAGCGGCCTGGCTGACTCCCAGCGTTTCGGCGGCAGCGGTGAAACTCTCGGCGCGGGCGGCGACGGCAAAGGTGTGCAGCGGGTTCAGCGGCGGCAGTCCGGCAGGCATCTCTTCAAATAATCACCAGTTATTTGCATATAACCATTCAGCCCTAGAATTGGCTGAAAGACAACGTGATAATATGACTAAGGGGGAATGCCGCTTCGGCGGCTCATAGCAAATGATTATATCATGATGAACTTCGAACTGAGCGAAGAGCAACGGCTCTTTCGCGACTCCGTGCGTGGTTTCGCCGAGCGTCATTTGGCCGATGGCGCATTACAGCGCGCGCATTCGGACGGCTTTCCACGCGACGTAGCCAAGTTGATGGCGGCGCAGGGCTTGCTTGGCATCACCATCGCCGAAGAGGCGGGCGGCATCGGTGGCACGCTGATGGATGCGGTCATCGCCATCGAGACCATCGCCGGCGTTTGCCCGCGTAGCGCCGACGTCGTGCAGGCCGGCAACTTCGGCGCGATTCGAACGTTTGCCGAATACGCCAACGGCGAACAGCGCGAGCGCTTCCTCAAACCGCTGCTCGCCGGCGAGAAGATCATCACCGTCGGCATGAGTGAGCCGGAGGCCGGCTCGGCGGTGACCGACCTTGTCACCACCGCGACGCCAGACGGCGACGGCTTTCGCATCAACGGCACCAAGGTGTTCGGCACTCATAGCGCCGAGGCCGACTACATCCTCGCCTACGTACGTTTCGGCCCCGGTATCGGCGGCATCGGCTCGGTGGCGATCGAGAAGGGCATGAATGGTTTCACCCACGGCCGTCCGGTGCGCTACCTCGGCGGGGAGGAATGGGCGCAGCTCTATTTCGATAACGTCTACGTCGGGCCGGAAAATGTCATCCTCGGCCCCGGTGGCTTCAAGAAGCAAATCGCCGGCTTCAACGTCGAGCGCATCGGCAATTCGACGCGCTCATTGGCGCTCGGCCAGCTCGCCTTCGACATTGCCCGCGACCATGCCCTCGAACGCAAGCAGTTCGGCCGCCCGCTCTGCGAGTTTCAGGGCCTCCAGTGGAAGTTCGCCGAACTCAAGGTGCAACTGGAAGCGGCCCGGCTGCTGCTCTATCGTGCTGCCTGCAACGCCGATCATGGCTTGCCGTCAGCAGAGGAAACCAGCATGGCCAAATTCGCCTGTAACCAGGTCGGCTTCGCCGCCGCCAACGAGGCCATGCAGGTCCTCGGCGCCGCCGGCTACAGCCAGGACAGCCTGGTCGAATATTGCTTCCGCCGTACGCGCGGCTGGCAGATCGCTGGCGGCTCGCTCGAGATGATGAAGAACAGGCTGGCAGAGATCGTCTTCGAGCGCCGCTTCGACCAGCGCCCGCCAAAGGCCGGCTGAGGTGCGGGTGGAGTCATCGAATTGAGCGAACGTAATTTAGCCGACGCGCTCCTGCGCCCACGCATCGCAGCGGTCTACGGCGCGTCCGGCGATCCCAAGAAGAATACCGGCCGGCCGCAGCGGTTTCTCCGGACACACGGCTTTACCGGCGAGGTAATCCCGATCAACCCGAACCGCGACGAAGTGCAAGGGGTCACCGCATATCCGACGCTGGCGGCGGCACCCAAGGGTGTCGAGCACGCGTTGATCATGGTGCCTAAGCCGGCGGTACTCGCCGCCGTCGAGGATTGTGCCGTCGCGGGTGTCCGCGTCGCCACCATCTATTCCGACGGCTTCGCCGAAACCGGGCCCGAAGGCGCCGCGCTGCAGCGCCGCATCGTCGATGCGGCCAAGGCCGGCGGCATGCGCATCGTCGGTCCCAATTCCATGGGCGTGATCGATCTGAATTCGCCGCTGACCCTTTCCATCAACGCCATCCTCGAAATGGAGAAACTGCCCGCCGGGCGGCTCGGCGTGATCTCGCAGAGCGGCTCGCTGTTGGGCGCGCTGATCTCGCGCGGTGCCGCGCGCGGCGTCGGGTTCTCTTCGCTGCTCTCGATCGGCAACGAGGCGGATCTCGGCGTCGGCGAACTCCTGGACCTGCTGGTCGATGAACCGAAGACCGACGCCATCGCACTATTCCTCGAAGGTATCCGCGATTCGGAACGTGTCGCACACGCCGCGCGGCGCGCCTACAACGCCGGCAAGCCAGTGGTGGTCTACAAGCTCGGCCGCTCCGACGTCGGACGCGAACTCGCGGTAACGCATTCCGGCGCTGTTGCCGGCCCCGACTCGGCGGTCGAGGCGTTTTTGCGTCATCACGGCATGTTGCGCGTCGATATGCTGGAGACGTTGCTGGAATTGCCGGCGCTGGCACGCGGCATGAAACCAGGTGCCGCCAAGCGCGTCGCCGTCATAACCACCACCGGCGGCGGTGCCGCGACCATCGTCGACCGGCTCGGCGCCGCTGGCATGGAATTGGTGGCGGCGACCGACCGTCTGCGCGAACGCTTGAGCGAGTTCGGTATGAAGCTCGGCCATGGCCGGCTGATTGACCTGACTATGGCCGGTGCCCGGCCCGACGTTTACGGCGCCGCGCTCGAAGTGCTGTTGAACGAGGACGTCATCGACGCGGTCGTCGCCGTGGTCGGCTCGAGCGGTCAGTTCCAGCCCGAGATCGCCGTCTCGCCGATCATCAACGTCAAGAAGACCGGCAAGCCCTTGGCATGTTTCATCGCGCCCGATGCGCCGGAGTCGCTGAAGCTACTGGCCGCAGGCGGCGTCGCCGCGTTCCGCACGCCGGAGGCTTGCGCCGATGCGGTGCGTGCGCTGGTGTCGTGGCGCGCGCCGGCGGAGGTCGCCGCGCCGAAGGCACCCATTGCCGCTGTTGCAAAGTTACTCGCCGACATCAAGTCCGAGACATTGGACGAAGCGCAGGCGCGCGACGTGATGAAAGTGTTGGGCGTGCCATTGTCGGAACCGCTCAGGTTGGCCGGGCCGGACAGCGAAATACCCGCAGCCGTCCCTTATCCCGTCGCCGCCAAGGTGCTGTCCGCCGACCTGCCGCACAAGACCGAGGCCGGCGCCGTCGCGCTCAGTCTTCGCGACGATGCGCAATTGAAGGCGGCGATGACGAAGATTTGGTCGTCGGCCCAGGCCTTCAAGCCGGATGCCAAGCTCGACGGCATCCTGGTCGAGCCGATGGTCGAGGCCTTGGCCGAAGTGTTGCTCGGCTATCGCTTCGATGCCGAAGCCGGCCCCATCGTTGTGCTCGGCATGGGCGGCGTGCTCACCGAAATTTACGAGGATGCGGCGGTCCGTCCCGCCCCGGTCGACCCGGCGCTGGCGATGGAGATGATCGAAGAGGTCAAGGGCCTCGCCTGCATCCGCGGCTACCGCAATCTGCCGAAAGGGGATCTTAAAGCCCTGGCCGACTCCATCGTCGCCGTCTCGGCGCTAGCCATGGTCGATGGCCGCAAGGTCGCCGAGGCGGAGATCAATCCCTTGATGGTGCGGGGCGAGGGGAGCGGCGTCGTCGCGGTGGACGCCCTGGTTCGGCTCCAGCATAATCC
>JAYOXJ010000066.1:0-7601 GCA_038152725.1 Rhodospirillaceae bacterium | reverse complement strand
GCCTTCCCATGCCCCAGAAACGAACCGTACTCGTCGTCTGCGACGGCCTAAGAGCCGACCTGATCACGCCCGACCTGACACCCAATCTGACCCGCCTCAAGGCGCGCGGGCGCTGGTTCGCCAATCACCGCAGCGTCTTCCCCTCGACCACGCGCACCACTTCGGCCTCAATTTCGACCGGCTGCCACCCCGGGCGCCATGGCCTGCAGGGCAACGCCGTCGCCCTCGACGAAGGTGCAGGGCTGGTGCCGCTGACGGCGGGCGCACCCGATTTCTGTGACCGGCTCCGCAAGGCGACCGGTAAGACGCTCCGTGTTCCGACCATGGCCGAGCGCGTCAAGGAACACGGCGGCTCCATCGTTTTCTCCAACGTCTCGCCGGGCGCCGCCTACTTCCAGGATCCCGACGGCCACGGGCACGTCTATCATCGCTCGGGATCCTACGGGCCGGGCCTCGCGGCCATTGATGGCGACGACGCCCTCAAGGTCAGCCACGATCACCAGGGCGACACCGCCATGACGACGCGCTTCATCGAGGAAGTGCTGCACGGACGCAAACCCGCCTCCGCCGTGCTCTGGCAGTGCGAACCGGACCATTCCCAGCATGGATATGCCCTGGGTGCGCCAGAGCACCTGCAGGCCCTAACTGCGGCCGATGCCAATGCCGGCCGAGTTGCCGACGCGATTGCCGAGTTGAATGCCGGTGGCGAGGACATCCTACTGCTGATCGCCTCCGACCATGGCCATGAGACGGTACGCAACATCATCGATCTCGAGGCGCTGTTGATCGAGGCCGGGTTCAAGCAGGGCCGCGACTCGCACGAATGCGTCGTCGCATCGCAGGGACTGAGCGCCTTTATCTATCTTTCCGACGAAGCGCGTCCTCGCCAGCCCGAGATCGTCCGTTGGCTGGAAGGGGTTGAGGGTATCGGCAGCATCCATGCCGGCGACGCGCTCGCCAAGCTCGGCCAGCGCACCGACAGCGCGCTTGCCATCGTCGTCGATGGCGGCAAGTCGGACGACGCCAACGAATTCGGCATCAACGGCTTGAGCGACGCCTTCTTCAACCGCTTCAGCACCGAGACCGCCGTCGGCAGCGGCCAGCATGGCGGGCTCGGCATCAACGAGCAGAACCCGTTTCTGATCGCCATCGGTGCCGGCTTCGCCGCCGGAAGCCAGCATACCGGTACGACCTCGGCCGTCGATCTGGCGCCGACGCTGCTCCACCATCTCGGCCGGCCCTCGGACGGCATGGACGGCGCACCCTTGCAATCCGGGGCGTGAGCCGGTGAGCACGTCCGGCGAAGTTCCGGAATACACCGACAACCCCTGGATACGACGCCTGCCGATCCTGGTGCTATCGCACGTCGTTGGCACGCTCAACGTCGTGTCCGTGATGTCGATGGCACCGGTCATCTCCGGCCGCTTCGAACTCTCGGCGGCGCTGTTCGGCACTTTCGTCTCCGCCTACTACGGCGCCCAGGCGACCGGCTCGTTGCCAGCCGGCGGCATCACCGACCGTTTCGGCATCGGCCGCGCGCTGGTGGTAGCGCACTGCATGATGATCGTCGGCGCGCTGACCATCGCCTTCGCCGACGGCTACGCCGTCTGCATCGCCGCCATGGCGTGCATGGGGCTCGGCTATTCGATGACCAATCCGTCGACTGCGCGCGGCGTGCTGGATTGGTTTCCGGCCAAGCGGCGGGGTCTCGCCATGGGACTGAAGCAGGTCGGCGTCCCGATCGGCGGCGTGCTGGCGGCGGGCAACGGCGCGCTCGCCGCAATCTATGACTGGCAATCCTTGATGCTCGGTGTCGCCGTGCTGATCGCCTTGAACGGCTTGCTATGCGTCTCGCTCTTTCGCTTCGACCGCCAGCTTCCGCCGGAGCAGCGGCGCAATCCGATCGCCAACATCGGCGAGGTGTTCCGCGACAGGAACTTCAACATCTACACGGTGCTGTCCGGCATGCTGAATGCCGGCCAGACCAACTTTTTCGGTTTCCTGACACTGTTCCTGACCGAGGCCGCGCGTGCTTCCCAGCCCATGGCGGGTTTCGCCATGGGACTGGCGCAGACCACCAGCGCGCTCGCGCGGGTCGGCTGGGGGATGGTCAGCGACCGCGCCTTCGGCGGACGGCGGGCCGTACTCAAGGCCTGGATCTGTGCCGCCGCGGCCATACTGCTGGCAGCCATGGCGCTGGTCGCCATCCTCGGCAAGGCGGGCTCGGGGGCGACGCTCTGGCTCGGGCTCGCGTTCACCGCCGGCCTTGGCATCACCATTGCGTCGTTCGCGCCGGTCGGCCAGGCCATCGCCGTCGAGGCGGTCGAGCCGCGGCTGGCCGGATCGGCGGTCGGCTACAACATGGTCGGCGTCCACATCGGCGGCTTTCTAGGCCCGGTCATGTTCGGTGCCGCCATGGACGCGGCTGGCGGAAACTGGACGGCGGGCTGGCTGACCACCGCCGCCGTCACTGCGCTCGGCGTCGTACTGCTGGTCTTCGCCTTTCGCGAGGGCCGACGGTCATGAGTTCCGATCGGCCTCCCGAGGCCGGTCGCTGGCGCGGCCTGATCGTCCTGCTGACACTGAGCCACGTGATCGGGACCATCGGCTACATCTCGGTAATGGCGACGGCGCCGCTGATCCGCGCCGATCTCGGCCTCAATGCGACTCAGATCGGCTCGTTCATGTCGGCGTTCTATTTCGCACTCGGCGTCACCGCGCTGCCCGGTGGCATCTGGGTCGACCGTATCGGCGTCGGCAAGGCATTGGCAATTTCCATGACCCTGCTGGCCGCCGGTGCCGCCGGTTTCGCCTCGGTCCAGAGTTATCTGCCCGCCCTGCTGGCGTCGTTCTGCATGGGTATCGGATATGGATTGGTCAATCCAGCCACGGCGAAAGGGGTGTTGGACGGTTTTCAGGCGTCCGAGCGGGCCACCGCCATGGGGGTCAAGCAAACCGGCGTACCGGTCGGCGGCCTGGTGGCGGCAGGTCTCGCAGCCTGGGCCGGCGTGCTGGGTTGGCGCGGCATCCTCTTCGGTGTCGCCGGCGTCACCGTGGTTTTGGGCATTACGTGGTGGTGGCGGTCAACCCGTGAAAGGATTGAAGCGCCGCGGGCGAAAGGGCTGTCATTGGCCGCGATCCGAGCCGTGTTCGCCAACCGAAATCTCATAGCCATCAACGGCGCCGGCTTCGGCTTCAACGGCGCCCAACAGACGCTCTCGACCTATCTGACCCTGTTCCTGCGTGATGCCGCGCACGCCAGCCAGCCGTTCGCCAGCTTCTGCCTTGGTGTCGCGCAGATTGCCGGCGCCAGCGGCCGGGTGCTGTGGTCGGTGGTGTCCGATCGCCTTGCCGACGGCCGGCGCCGGATTGTCCTGGTCGTGATGATGACGATCGCGACAGCGGGGTTTCTGGCTGCCGCCATGGTCGGCGCCGACTGGCCACAGGCTGCGCTCGTCGCCGTCGCGCTGGCCGCCGGAGCCACGGTATTGGCCTACGCACCGCTGATGCATACCGCCTGCGCCGAGGCGGTCGAGCCGGCCTATGCCGGTGCAGCCATCGGCACCAATCTGCTGGCGACGGCGCTCGGCGGCACGGTCGGACCGCTCGCTTTCGGCGCGCTTGTCGACGCCATGGGCGGTTACGGTGCCGCGTGGTTCGCCGCCGCCCTGATCACCGGCTTGGGCGTGTTGTCGATCGGCCTCGGATTGAAGGAAGGTGCGCGTGATCGTGGAAGGACCTAAACGGATGCCGTGGCGGCTCTTGGCGGAATTTTGGATTGCGGAACAGGTTCGGAAGCGGGCTTGGCGGGAATTGCACCTGCCCGAAAGACCTCTTAAGTTACGCCGCCGACAATGATTGCATGCACAGGGGGAGGGGACCGGCCATGAGCGCAGCGAGAACAATCGTCAGGACGGCGGACGTCTGCGACGACCACCCTGAGGCGCGTGTCTGCGAGGTGCAGTTTCGCGATTTCGCGGCGCGGGAGGACTTTCACGGAGAGATCGTCACCTTCACCACCTTCGAGGACAATAAGGGCCTTCGCGACATCCTCACCCAAGGCGGTGACGGTAAGGTGCTGGTTGTCGATGGCCGCGGTTCCATGCGCCGAGCGCTTTGCGGCGGCAACATCGCTCAGCTCGCGTTCGAACACGGCTGGGCCGGATTGGTGTTCAACGGCGCCATCCGCGACAGCCACGAATTCACCGACCTAGACTTCGGCGTCAAGGCGGTCGGCGCGACCGCTATGCGGCCCCGCACCGACGGCATCGGCCGCCAGGGCGAAACCATCGTCATCGGCGGCATCGTCATCCGCCCGGGCGAATATCTTTACGCTGACCGCGACGCGGTCATCGTTCTTTCCCACTCCGTACACGGCTGAGGCAATAACAAGATGAGCAGTTTAGACTCGAGCGGCGACTTCCATGAATTCGAAACCCTACACGAACTCGCCAAGGCGGCGCGCTCCAACCTCTCGATCCAGACCTGGGACTACCTGATGGGGGGTGCCGACACCGAGACCACGCAGCGGCGCAACCGTCTCGCGCTCGATACCGTGGCATTCCGGCCGCGCGTGCTACGTGACGTCGAGTACATCGACTGCTCCGGTACCATTCTCGGCCAGAAGCTTAACCTGCCGATCATCCTGGCGCCGATCGGCTCGTTGCAGGACTTCATCCCCGAAGGCGGCCTCGCGCCGACGCTGGCCGCCGCCGACTACGGCGTCATTCACATGCTGTCGTCGCGTTCGGAGCCGGGCCTGGAAGCGGTGGCGGGCGCGGTCGAGCATCCGAAGATCTTCCAACTCTACGTGCGCGGCGATGCCGCCTGGGTCGACGATCACGTCGAGCGCGCGATCAAGGCCGGTTATGTCGGCTTCGCCTTCACCGTCGATCTCGACTACTACGGCCGGCGCGAGCGGGACCTGACCAAGCGCTATCGCACGACGTCGCGGCGCACCGCGTCTGCGATCGAGTGGCAGTACCGCTTCAAGTGGGACGACGTCAAACGCATCAAGGACAAGTTCGACATTCCGATCGTGCTCAAGGGCATCGCTACCGCCGAGGACGCGGCGCTCTGCATCGAGCACGGAGTCGAGGGCGTTTATGTCTCAAACCACGGTGGCCGCCAGCTCGACCATGGTCTCGGCGGTCTTGACGTACTGCCGGAGGTGGTCAAGGAAGTGGCTGGCCGCGCGGAGATATACGTCGACGGCGGTTTCATGCGCGGAACCGACATCGTCAAAGCGATCTGCATGGGCGCCAACGGCGTCGGTCTGGGCCGCCTGCAAGGCATGGCGCTCGGTGCCAAGGGCCGTGAAGGTGTGGTTCGGATGCTCGAACTGCTCGAGATCGAAATCCGAATCTGCCTCGGCCTCCTGGGCGTCAATTCGCTGGCTGAGTTGGACACCAGCTACCTGGCGCCGGCCAAGGCTGTAGAGGTGCCGACGCCGCTGAGCGCTTTCCCGTTGTTGTTCGAGAAATACCTGAACGACGACTAATAGCCCTCGACCTTACCGTCGCGCATCAGCAGGTAAATCGCCATGATGTCGGCACCGGGGAGCTTCTCGTTGGTGTCGTCCCAGACGGCGCCGACGGTGTCGGCGATGCGGGTCGGCGTGCCGGCGCCGTGCGCGTTCTCGAGGAACAGATTGATGTCCTTGGCAAGCAGCGCGGCGGCGAAACCGCCCTTGAAGGTGCCCGTCAGCACGCGGTTTGGGAACTTCTCCTCGGTCGCCGTATTTCGGCCGGTCGAGACGTTGACCACGTCGAGCATGGTCTTCAAGTCGAGGCCCTGCGACAGGCCGTAGAGCATCGCTTCGGTGGTCGCCGCCAGTGCCGTGCCGGAAAGATAGTTGTTCAGAATTTTCAAAGCTTGGCCCTGACCCGCTTCTTCACCGACATGGAACGGGTTCTTCGCAAAGCTCTTTAGCACGTCGTCGTGGGCTTCCTTGACCGCCTTGGGGCCGGCCAGCATGACCGCGATGGTACCTGCGATGGCGCCGCCGCGGCCGCCCGATACCGGTGCGTCCATGTAGACGATGCCGGCCGCCTTGCAGCGTTTCGCCGCTTCGCGTGCCGCGGCCGGGCCGATGGTGGAGAGATCGATCACCACTTTGACCCGGCGATCCGAGGCGGCGACAATCTCGTCGACCACGGCGAGCGACGCCTTGCCGTCCGGCACCGAGACGAAAATGGTGTCGGTGGCCCGCGCCAGTGCTGCCGTGTCACCGATGATTCGGGCGCCTTCCGGCGCACGTTCCTGGGTGCCGGCCTTGTCGTAGACGCTCAGGTCGAAGCCGCCCTTGGCGATGTTGGTGGCCATCGGGCCGCCCATCTGGCCGAGGCCGATAAAGCCGATTTTCTCCGGTTTCGCAGCACTCATGGTCTTATTCCTGGTCCATCTTGGAGGGGTCGATACCCATATCGGCGAGCACTTCACGCGCCAGGCGGAAAGCGTCGATACCGGCTGGCGCGCCGCAATAGATGGCGATTTGCATGAGGATTTCGCGCAACTCCTGGAGGCTGAGGCCGTTGTTGATGGCGCCGCGGAAGTGTAGCTTGAATTCGTGCGGACGGTTGAGCGCCGCGATCATGCCGAGGTTGAGGATCGAGCGGTCGCGCTTCTCCAGAACTCCCCGGGCCCAAGTGCCGCCCCAGCAATACTCCGTAAGCAGGCGTTGGAAATCGCGGTTGAAGTCGTCTGCACCTGCCAGTGATTTCTTGACGTATTCCTCGCCCAACACTTCGGTACGGCATTTCAAGCCAGCTTCATACTGCTCTTGCGACATACTTGTTCCTCCCTTGCGACATCGTCACGGCCAGTAGGGCGGTATAGGCATAACGCCGCGAGGTCGGCAAGGGGGAACCTGGTGAACTAATTTATAAATAACGATTAATTATGAACTGATAATTTTTTAGCCATGGAAACCGGGGTGGCCGCTGGGATAATGCCGCCCTGCCGATGACCGTCCCATGAATGGGTGGGAGGTCGGCACAGGGCGGAGAAACCGCCATTCCCGGGATTGGGGAAACGAGGCGATGGTCTCGGAGTTCCCAGGGTTTTGACAATTGACAGGTTGCGGTGGGATATCTACCGTGCTTGAAGCCGAACTAAGAAAATAACAGGGACGGCAAACAAATTAGGGAGGATACGTGGCGACTCTCCTCGAGATCGACCGCCTGAAAACGCACTTTTACACTTCAGCCGGCGTCGTAAAGGCGGTGGACGGGGTGTCATACACCGTTGATGAAGGCGAAACCGTGGCCGTGGTGGGCGAATCCGGTTGTGGCAAATCGGTGACGGCGATGTCCATCCTGCGGCTGATTCCATGGCCACCGGGCAAGATCGTCGGTGGCGAGATTCGGTTCGCGGGGCGAGATTTGGTCGCGCTCAGCGAAGAAGAATTGCGCGAGGTGCGCGGCCGCGACATCTCGATGATCTTCCAGGAGCCGATGACCTCGCTGAACCCGGTGCTGACGATCGGCATGCAGCTCACCGAGACCATGCTGACCCATACCAATACCAGCGAGGAAGACGCGCATAAGCGCGCTGTCGAATTGCTCGGCATGGTCGGTATCTCCGAGCCCGAGCGTCGACTT
>JAYOXJ010000065.1:11709-13337 GCA_038152725.1 Rhodospirillaceae bacterium | reverse complement strand
GCTTTGGGCTGTTAAAACGATGATCGGTGGTTTAAGCGGGAAGGATTGGCTGGGGAAGCAGTCTAAATCTAAACCGTCTCCACCGAATTCCCTGATATGCAGGGAAAAAACAGGGAATTTCGTCAATTTCTCGACCCCAAACACCGTTCTGAACCGGAAATGCCGCGGAAATCCAGGATATTTTAAGAAATTCCCTATCCGGCCGAACAGAGAATTTCAAAACTATTGCAGGGAATTTATCGTTCAGAACAGGGAACGGATTTGAGCACTTGGACTTTGCTAATCTTGAAAACCCGAATTCAAAGGGAAAGCGGGCATTTGTAGAGTAGGTGGAGAACGCCTGCTCCTGACCCAAAGCGGACAAAGAACCGGCACTGAACCCGTAAAATTGAGTGAGCTTATCCGACGGCGCTTACTATTGGCTTCGGCTTTTACGAAAGCGCGTTGAGGAACTCATTGGCTTCCGCCAGGCATTGGCTTTTCGACGCATCGTTCCATGTTGCGAGCGTTTTGTACGGCATGCCCATTCTCGGGTTTTTCTTCAACTGCCCCTCATTCCGGATCAGGAACGCCCAATAGAGATAGTTGAACGGGCAAGCATCCGGCCCGGTCTTCCGTTTCACATCGTAGCGGCAAGTCTTGCAGAAATCCGACATTCGATTGATGTAGGCGCCCGACGCCGCGTAAGGCTTCGAGGCCATCAGGCCGCCATCGGCGTAAACCGCCATTCCGATGGTATTGGGCATTTCCACCCACTCGATGGCATCGGCGTAAACCGCAAGGTACCAGCGTTCGATCTCCTGTGGGGCAATGCCGGCTAGCAGCGCGAAATTGCCGGTCACCATGAGCCGCTGGATATGGTGCGAATAGGCGTGGCGCATCGTATCCGAAATAACTCGGCGAAGGCAGCCCATGTCGGTCCGGCCGCTCCAATAAAAGCCAGGCAACGGCCGCGTTGCACCGAAGAAGTTTCGCTCGGCATATCCCGGCATGGATGCCCAGTAAATGCCACGCACGTACTCTCGCCAGCCGAGGATTTGCCGGATAAACCCCTCGACCGCGTTCAATGGCGCAGTGCCGTTTCGCCATGCGTGCTCTGCTGCCTGGCAGACCTCGCGGGGCGACAGCAGTCCGATATTGATCGCGGGCGCGAGAAGCGAGTGATGCACGAACGGCTCCCCCGCCTTCATGGCGTCCTGGTAGTCCCCGAAATCCGGCAAATGCACGGTGATGAAATCCTCCAGGGCAGCCAAGGCGTCGTCCCGCGTCACCGGCCAGTCGAAGTCCGCCAGGGTGCCGAAATTATCAGGGAACCGATCCGTCACCAGCTCGATGACCTCGCGCGTCACCGCGTCCGTCACAAACCTCTTGTGGCTGGGTAACTGGGCGGATCTAGGCAGAGGCTTGCGATTGGCTGGATCGAAGTTCCATTGTCCGCCAGCCGGTTTGTCGCCATCCATCAAGACGTCGTGTTCACGGCGCATGACGCGGTAGAAATGCTCCATTCGCCAGGACGCCCGGCCATGCGCCCATTGCCGGAAGCGCGCGTGGCTGGCGAAAAACCGATCGTCCTCACGAATTTCCGTCGGTAGCCCGAACATGCGCCCCCAGGACGATGTCTCGACTTT
>JAYOXJ010000065.1:3702-11699 GCA_038152725.1 Rhodospirillaceae bacterium | reverse complement strand
GCTCTGTCATGACGATGCGGTCCGGCTTGTGGCGCCCGACGGCGCGTTCGACCTCACGGGTGAGGTTGCCGGTATTGTCCGATCGGTCCAGCGCGACATAATCGACGACCACGCCGTCCGCCCGAAGTTCAGCGGCGAAATGACGCATGGCAGCGAGGAAAAGCACGATCTTCTGCTTGTGGTGGCCGACATACCGACATTCGTCGGCGAGTTCCATCATCAACACGACACTGGTCGATGGATCGGGTTCGCGGAGAGAAGAAACTTCCCGCGACAGCTGATCCCCCAACACGATGTACAACGTTCTCACTGTCACGACCCCGAATGCGCAGGCGCCGGGCGGTTGCGGACGTTCCGGCAACGCTCCGAACAATACCGGACGTGCTGCCAACATTTCCGCCAACGCCGGCGCCACGCGAATGGCCGACAGCATACCGAACAGAGCTTTGTCGACAGATCAGCTTTCCGGCGCATCGCAGCCACCGCCGGCATTTCCAATTCTGGATCGCAACACTGCCGGTGCCCGCCGGGCTGCCGCTCCGGCTGCCCGGAACGAGGCCGTCAATGCAGTCATGCGAGGCCGACGTTGGCGAGGAACTCGCGTCGCGTCGCCGGATTGTCGCGAAAGGCACCGAGCATCTTCGACGTCACCATGGCGACGCCGGCCTTGTTGACGCCGCGTGTCGTCATGCAGTGGTGCTCTGCCTCGATCATCACCGCCACGCCCTCCGGCTGCAGGACCGTATCGATGACGTTGGCGATTTGCGATGTCATCTTTTCTTGGATTTGCAGCCGCCGCGCGTAAATCTCGACCACGCGGGCCAGCTTGCTGATACCGACGACGCGATTGCGCGGCAAATAGGCGACGTGCGCGCGCCCCTGGATCGGCGCCATGTGATGCTCGCAATGGCTGACGAACCGAATGTCCTTAAGCAGGACCATTTCGTCATAGCCTTCGGTCTCCTCAAAGGTGCGCTCGAGCACCTCGACCGGATCCATCAGGTAACCGCCAAAGAACTCGTCATAGGACCGCACGACGCGGGAAGGCGTGTCGAGCAGCCCCTCGCGGGCGGGATCGTCGCCGGCATAGGCCAGCAGGGTTCTCACTGCCGCTTCCGCTGCCTCGGCGCTGGGCCGTCCCTCGCGAATGCGATGAACATCAATTTCGTGAGATTTGACCAGACTGAGTTGTGCGGGTGTCATTCCCTGCCCTCCAAGTTTCTAAGATGTTTTAGGTACGCGGAGAGCGCCGGGTTGGATCACTGCGGCAGCAAATTGGCCTCAACAGCACGTACGACCTTCGAAGATGTCGGCGCCGTCGGGGTCGAAAACCAATCGACAAGGCGGCCATCCGGCGCGATCAGGTACTTGTGGAAGTTCCATCTCGGTTTCGCCATTCCGCCGAGAGTATCGGCGGCCCATTTGTAAAACGGGTGCGCGTCCGCCCCTTTGACCACCGTCTTGGCCGTGAGCGGAAAATCGACGTCGAAGTTCACCCGGCAAAAATCCTTGATTTCCGCCTCGCTCCCTGGTTCCTGGCCGCCGAAATCGTTGGACGGCACGCCAAGCACCACGAGACCGCGCGCACGATAGCGCGTCCACAATGCCTGCAGTTCGCCGTACTGCTTGGTGAAGCCGCATTGCGAAGCCGTATTGACGACAAGAACGGTTTTGCCGGCAAACGTTGAAAGCGGCATTTCCGCGCCGTCAATGGCCCGGAAGGAAAAGGTATGCGCCGATTTTGCGGTTTCAGCTTCCACGGTGGTAACTTTCGACAGGCTCGCCAGGAGCGCGATAACAAAAATTTTCACGGCGATCCGCATTGAGCATCTCCGGCACAAATCGACCTCCGCCCCAAAATTATACGGGAAATCCTCGGTCGATGTTTCAAGAAGGACACGTAGAGGCGCTCCAGCATCGCCGTCATGACTTGCCGGCGAAACACCCATCCCAGAATACGGAAGGCCGGCAATGCGGACCACAGTAACGCGAATGCCTCTGCGCCGGAGACTATTCGTCCGTGCCCGTCCTGCAGGTGGAAGCGCGCCAGCACCTGCTCGCGGGTAAGAGTGTCAGGCAACACATCCGTCGGTGCTGTGGCGACGTCGATCCAACGCATGCGCTCGGCTCCTCGGCATTTTCGGTACATGGCAATCTCGCGCGCACAGAGCGGACAGGCCCCGTCGAAGAAGACGGTCAAGACCGGCGCTGCGATTTTTCGTCCCGGTAGCAGTTGATCGTGCATTGGAGAACGGAACCTTTCCAGCGTTTTACGAAAGGTTCCTTCGATTGGATCACCCCCACCGTTTCGACTGCGGATCGGTGATCCATGGGCCGGTGAATTCCGTATAAGTCAGTATCACCGATAGGTATCCGGAGAACAGCCGACCCATGCGCCGAGCAACCATCACCACGTTTTGGGCCGCGATCTCGTGCCTTGCCGCCTCCGCAGGCGCGCTCGCTTCGGCGGACACCCGTTCGGCATCATCGAATACCTTCGACCCGTTGGATCGTTACGGCTCGGAAATCCTGTTCGACGTGCTCCGCGACGGAAACCCCGTCGGGTTTCATCGAGTGACGTTCGCGAGCGATGCCGAAGGCCTGGCCGTGAGCACCCGGTTTGCGATCAAGGTCGATTTTCTCTTCTTCACCGCTTATCGATACAGCTACCAATCCAAGGCGCGCTGGCAAGACGATCGGCTGGTCTCGCTCGACGTTCAAGTCGACGACGATGGCGCCAAAGCGAACCTCCGCGCTTTGAAAGGCAAGGATGGTTTGACCGTCGAGCGCGCCGAGACCCGTTACACTATCGGCCAATCGATCTACCCGACCAATCACTGGCACCCGGGCGTGATCGGCGAGGTTCGCGTGCTGAACACGCTCACCGGGCGGATCAACGACGTCACAATTCGACCGAGCGGGAGCGAACCGGTCACGACGGAGGTGGGTAATGTCATGGCGACGCGCTATGTCTATACGGGCGACCTCGAAAACGAGGTTTGGTATGACGAGGAGGGCCGTTGGGTGAAGATGCGGTTTCGCGGCCGCGACGGTTCGACGATCGAGTACGTCTGCAGGCGCTGCCAGGGCCGCGACCCCAGACAGGCCCGGCAATGACCGACAGAAAGCTCGTATGGATCACGGGTGCTGGCAAGGGGATCGGCCGTGCGGTTGCGATAAAACTCGCGCAGGACGGTTGGCTGGTCGCCGTCTCCGCACGCACGCGTCAAGACCTCGACACCCTTGAGCGCGAGGTCCCGGCGGGCAGCGTTGTCGGCTTCCCGCTCGACGTCACCGATGTCGTGGCGACCCGGCGGGTGCTCGACGACATGGAACGTATGTTAGGCCTGCCTGACACGGTGATCCTGAATGCCGGTACCCACAAGCCGACACCTGCGGAAAGTTTCTCCATCGCGGACGTACGCGCACTCATGGAAACCAACTTGATGGGTACGGCCAATGGTCTTGCCGAAATCATGCCGCGTCTGATGGCGCGCGGCCACGGCCATATCGCGGTGGTTGCCTCGCTCGCCGGATATCGCGGGTTGCCGACGGCGGCGGCATACGGCGCAAGCAAGGCCGCGTTGATCAACATGTGTGAGGCGCTGAAACCCGAACTCGAGAAACATGGTGTCGCGCTGACCCTGATCAATCCGGGTTTCGTGAAAACGCCTCTGACCGACAAGAACTCATTTCCCATGCCGTTTTTGATCAGCGCGGAGGAAGCTGCTGCACGGATCGTGCGGGGCCTCTCCGCCAATGCCTTCGACGTCGCGTTTCCGACCCGCTTCGCCTGGCTGATGAAGGCTTTCCGGATGCTGCCGGACCGGTTGTTCTTCGCCGTGACCCGGCGGATGATCACTCCATGACTGCGCCGTACCTACGTTACCGCGAGTTTCTCGAGACGCTCAGCCCCGAGACTCTAGACCGTCTCCCCGATTTCGTGACGGCCGACGTGCGCTTCGCCGATCCATTCAACGACGTGCGCGGTGTCGATGCCATGGCCGCCGTATTTCGCCACATGTTCGAAAGCCTGGGCGCCGTGAGGTTCGAGGTAGAGAGGCTGAGTTTCGACGGCGAGGTTTGCCTGATGGGGTGGCGATTCTCGTCCACGCTTCGCGGCAAGCCTTGGGCGTTCGAAGGCACCAGTGTCGTCCGCTTCGACGCAGCAGGCCGGGTCGTCGAGCACCTAGACCATTGGGATGCTGCCGCCAATTTTTATGAACGATTGCCTGTCATTGGTTGGCTGCTTGCAAGGATTCGAACGCGGCTGGCCATTCGATAACTGACCTGCGTGTATGGTCCTCGGATCGCGCTTGGGGCTTCTTGAAGGCGAGCGTGACGGTGCCAATTTCCAAACCGAATTTCGAAACCCGCGCCCGGTTCAACAGGACCCCGGAGGGTTGCAGAAACATCCAGTCGTTGAAATGCACCCGAAATCTGCCGTCACCCACCTTGAGATCCATGTCGTAACGCCAATTGAGCGCGTTGCCGTAGGTTTCCCCGGCGGCCCAGCCGACGACGTCGTCGGCACGGCCCCGGTATTCATGTTCACCGATCTTCTCAATTTCCCAAACGCGCGTCTCCCGTTCGCCGTCGCTGTAGAGGAACCGCTCGTCGAGTTGCAGGCGCTTGCCGTCCCAGGTGCCGGTGATGTCCACGGTGAACTGGCGTCGAAGGTTTCCGAAGCGGTCCTCGAAAATCCCCCAGGCTCGGGTTTCGCCCTCGAAAAAAGTCTCGAGCACGAAACGCGGTTCTTGATTCTTAAAATCGATCGCTTTCATCGGCATGCACCCGCTTAGGGATATCAACATCAAAACGATAAGGACCTGGCGTATCGTCATGTGGCGGAGAGCTCCGTCTGTTTTCTCGATTGCCCAGGCCGCGCCAGGCGGCGACGGATGGCCATGTGCCTTCGACGGGTCAGCGGAAACACCCAGATCGTCGCAATGGCCGTTACTTTTATTACGGCCGGAACCCACGAGTAGATCACCGCGAGCGTGAATTTTCCGGCATCGTCCGGGGCTTGCACATTGAAGCCGAGAACTTCCAAAGCTGGCAGCGAGAGCCCAACACCGGCGGCGAGCGCCAATTTAGTGCTCATCCCCCAAAGTGCGAATTGCAGGCCGGCACGGCGTCGGCGAAAGCGCCATTCGTCGTAGTCGATGACATCCGCCTGGATCGCCGGCGGCAGGGCGAGGTCAGCCCCCAGCGACATGCCCGTGACGATGCAGATGATTGCAAAGGCGACGAAGGCGCCGTTGGGCAACAGCGGTACGAAAATGAAAGCCACGACCGCGGCGAACATGGCGCCACACCAAGTCGTGGTCTTGTCGAACTGCCGGCTCAAACGGGTCCACAGAGGAATAGAGACGATACCCGCGCCAAAGTAGATCAGGACGAATATAGCGCGCGTGTCGGCATTGGCGCCGAGCGTGAACTCCAGGTACAGGAAGAACAACGCCGCCGGCACGCCGTTGGCAAGGCCGTTCAGAAACCAGGCCACGATGAGCCGCATGAACGGCTTGTTGGCGAGTACGCCGATCAGGCCGGCAACGGACAGATGTTGTGCCGGCCGGAAGGCCCGGTCGGGCACCAACCACATTAGGGCAGCGAACGTAACCATCCCTAGGCCGACCGCCGACCAAGCGATGGCGCTCGTCGATTGCTGTTGCGTCCAACCCATTTCCGCGGTGACGGCTCCGAGCACGCCCGCGCCAAGAATGCCGCCGAGCGTCATGGCTTCGCGCCATGCCGTTATCCGCGTCCGCTGATCATAGTCGCCGGCGAGTTCCGCCCCCCAAGCGAGGTATGGAACCGCCACCATTGTCCATCCGCCGTAAAGGACCAGGGACCACAGAAGCAAATAGGCAGGATCGACGTTCGCGGGCGGCGTAAGGATTTTGACCAACCCGATCCCGGCGATCACGCCGCCGATGGCGATCCAGGGCTTGCGGTGCGCGCCGCGAAAACCGAACCGGTCGGAAACGGCGCCGATCAGCGGATCGGTGACCGCATCGAACAAACGTGCGAAGAGCAGGACAACACCCGTCGCCGCCAGTCCGAGTCCGAGTTCAACACCGTACAGCGTCGGGAGGTGGATGTAGACCGGGATTGTCGGCAACGCGATCACGAGCGCCGGCAAGGCATAGGCGACGACGACCCGGCGAGGAATACCGGGCGATGAGATCATGGCCGCTCAATCAGGAAATGTCCGACATCGATCGCGCCGTGGTCGAAACCCGCCTCGCAGTATCGGAGATAGTAGTGCCACATGCGGCGAAAGCGCTCGTCGAAGCCAAGCTTTGACAATGCCGGCCAGGCGGCGCCGAAAGCTGCGTCCCAGCGGCGCAAAGTTTCGGCGTAGGATTTCCCAAAGAACAACGCCTCACGCAGTGCGAACCCACCATCGCTGACGGCGGCATCGAAGGCGCGTGGACTCGGCAGCATGCCGCCCGGAAAAATGTAGCGTTGGATGAAATCCGGGTCGCGACGGTAGGCCTCGAAGCGCGCATCATCGATGGTGATGATCTGCAGTGCCGCGCGGCCGCCCGGCGCCAGACATCGATCGAGTGCGGCGAAAAACGTCGGCCAATACTTCTCGCCGACGGCTTCGAACATCTCGATGGAGACCACTTTGTCAAAGGTCTCGGCGACGTCGCGATAGTCTTGCAAGCGGATATCGACCTCATTCGAGAGGCCATGCCGAGCCATTCGCTGGCGCGCGTAGGCGGCCTGCTCATGCGACAGGGTCAGCCCGACGACGTCGCAGCCGAACTCTCGCGCGCCAATCTCGGCGAACCCGCCCCATCCGCAGCCGATCTCGAGCACACGGTCGCCGGGTTTGAGATCGACCATCTCGGCCAGGCGCAGGTATTTCCGCCGTTGCGCGGTGTCCATCGGTTCCTTGAGATCGGCGAACAGGGCCGAGGAATAAGTCATGCTCGGGTCGAGCCAAGGCTGGTAGAAGTCATTGCCGAGATCATAGTGCTGGGCGATGTTGCGCCGGCTACCGCGCCGAGTATTCGAACGGGCGGCGTGACGTAAGCGGTCGAGTGCGCGCGTTAGCCAGGATTTTTCCAACGCGCCGCCGAGCGCGGCTTCATTTGCCATCCCGAACGCCAGGACCGCAGCGAGATTGGGCGTGTCCCACTCTCCCGACATATAACCTTCAGCAAGCCCCGTATCACCGGCACCAGCAAGCCGGGTGAACAAGCGTTCATCATGAATGTTTAGCAAGGCTGCTGGACCATCGGCCTTTCCCTGAAATGTCTGTTGCGTCCCGCTCGGAAAGCGCACGGTGAGCCGTCCCTTCTCGACGCCGGTGAGCCAGCGGCAAACGAGCCGCTCCCACACCCCTTTCGGGGCGGAGATGTGTCTGGCGGTGTTCGTGGTGACGAGTGTTGATGCCGAGTTTTCCATGGTCGTCTACTGCCTTACCGATCGTGCGATTTCGATACTGCTGTCGACGGGAACTGCCGCCGGCTGATGGGGAAACACGCGGAGGCCTTTCAACCACAATCGAGCGGCTTCCCAATGAATGCCGACGATGATCTTCAGGGTAAGCAGCGGGAACCGCGCCAGGATTCTAAGTGCCGTCGCGGCGTCGAACGGCTTGCGTTCGCCGCGAAACGACGCCGCGAGCAAAAGGCCCTCGCCGTCCTCCTCCCTAATCGCAATGTTGACGGTTTCCCCCGGCGGAACGATCCGGAAATGGTAATCGCAATCCATGGCGATAAAGGGCGAAACGTAGAGTTGTTTCGAACAACTGTGGCTGATGACGGACCGCCTGGCCGGCTGGACGGGAATGACGTAGGTGTGGCGCTCCTTGAAGGTGTTACAGACCTCGTAGAGAATCGCCGCCAATTCCCCGTCGCGCCGGTAGCAGAAGTAGATGCTCAAGGGGTTGAAGACATAGCCGAAGATGCGCGGATAACACAGCAGGCGGATGGGACCGCCGTCGATTGAGACCCCGGCGTCTCGCAAATGCGCCTCGG
>JAYOXJ010000065.1:570-3669 GCA_038152725.1 Rhodospirillaceae bacterium | reverse complement strand
ACTGTCAGACAGCAAGTTCGACGACGGAGGCGGCCATGGTCACGGTCATGGAAGCTGAGCAGCGCCGGTCGGTTGTATCCGAACCACCGGTTGGAACGGTCGATCACCGGCAGCTCATCCAGGTCGATCAGCAATGAGAAAACAGAATAACTCAGGCGGTGGCGCTTCGGCCGCAGCCGCTTATGCATGACCTTTCCTTCGTAAATGGCGGTGCTGAGTGTCATGTCGCTACAGGCTCCGCCAGTTCGGAGACTTGGATCCGACCGTTTTCGTCGGGCACCCTCCAAGGCCGCCGGACACCGCCAAGTTGTTCGGCCACGGCGAGGCCAGATTGAAGCGCATCTTCGTGGAACCCGTAACCAAAGTAACTGCCGCAGAACCAAGTGCGCCGGCGCCCCTGCAGGGACCAGAGCCGTTTCTGAGACGCCAGCGCTGATTGGTCGAAATATGGATGGGTGTAGTCGAACTCGCGGATGAACTTGTCGGCTGCGGGGTCCCGCACCGGGTTCAGGGTGACGAAAAGCGGCGTCGTCGGATCGATCGATTGCAGTTTGTTCATCCAATAAGTGACGCATAGCCGGTTGCCGCCAGCACCGTCGGTGCGATCGATGAAATTCCAACTCGACCACACCCGTTCGCGTTTCGGCATCAGAGCCGGATCGCTGTGAAGCACCGCCCGGTTATCCGTGTAACGCCAGCCGGCAAGCAATTCGCTCTCACGGTGGTCCGGATCGGCGAGTAGGCCATAGGCCTCGTCCGCGTGTGTGGCGATGACCACATGATCGTAGGTTTCGCGCCTGCCTGCGGCATCTTCGACGACGACTTTGTTTGGACTGCGGATGATCCGCCTTACCCCACCCAACTGAATGTTATCTCGAAAGGATTTGATCAGCCGCATGACATACTGGCGGCTGCCGCCATGCACCGTCCGCCACTGAGGACGATCCTTCAGCAGTAACAGCCCATGGCTCTCGAAGAACCGGATGAACGCCCGCGCCGGATAGGCCTCCATCTCGGGCGCGGTCGTCGACCAGATTGCCGCGCCCATGGGCAACAAATGGTTTTCGATGAAGCTTCTGCTGTAGTGGTTTGCACGCAGGTACTCGCCCAGGCTCATGTCCCCGCTCGCAGGATCTTTGAGGAACTTCGGCGCGTCGCGGTAGAACCGCATCAGGTCGACCATCATGCGCCAAAAATCGGGGCGAAGCACATTACGGCGCTGACCGAACAAGCCGTTGAGGTCGGTGCCCGCATATTCGAAGGCGCCATTGCGCAGAGAGGCGGAAAAGGACATGTCGCTCGGCTTGGTCGGCACCGAGAGGTGGTCGAACAATGCGACCAAATTCGGGTAGCTACGTTCATTGTAAACGATGAAGCCGGTATCGACTGGCGTCAGCCCGCCGTTGGTCGGCGCATCGACGGTGTGGGAATGGCCGCCGATCCAGGTGTTTTTCTCGTAAACCGTAACGTGGTGGCGTTGTGCCAACAGCCAGGCGGCGGACAGACCGGCGATCCCGGTGCCGACCACGGCAATTCCCATAGGCTTGGCCGGGGGAAAACTGATATGGTTCACGCTCTGAGCCTCATTCTGAAACGTATTGGTGTCTTCGGATTTTACGGTCTAGCATCGAGAACGGATCACTTGCCGGGAAACAATTTTATCGAACCGATGATCCAATCCGTCCTTTCCGGCGTATCTACACTATGGACGCCGTTCTTCCATTCAGCTTTGGGGAACACGTGTCGACGCCATTTCGGCTTCGGCGCGCCAAAGTGTCGTGGCCGCAGAAAATCGGAGCGGCGTGTCAGGCCAGCGCCAAGCGCGAGCATGAGGGAACCAATTTGACGCTCCCCGACCTGGATGAGTTGCTGAAGAGCGTCGCCCAGGACCGTGATCGGACGGCGTTCAAGGCGTTGTACGATCATTTCGCGCCGCGGCTCAAAGGCTTCGCCATGCGTCAGGGAAGCGATCGGCAGTTCGCCGAGGAAGTCGTTCAGGAAACCATGGTCAACGTCTGGCGGAAGGCCGCACAGTTCGACCCGGTGCGGGCATCAGCGGCGACGTGGGTATTCTCAATCGCCAGGAACATGCGGATCGACCTGCTTCGGAAGTTTAATCGGCCCGAACCGGACATGGACGATCCTGCCTTGGTGCCCGATCCCGAGCCGGCCGCGCACGAGAATATCTCCAAAGCGCAAGAAGCGGCCCGTTTGCGCGAAATCCTTGCGGAACTTCCCGGCGAGCAGCAAGAGGTTCTTCGCCTCGCATTCTTCGAGGAGAAGCCGCACGGCGAAATTGCAGCGGAACTCGGCATTCCGCTCGGCACCGTCAAGTCCCGCATTCGGCTGGCGATGAAGCGCATCCGAACTGAGTTTGGAGAAGACGAATGAACATTCAACATCATCCGAGTGACGAATTGCTGCTGGACTACGCCACCGGCGCGTTGGGCGAGGCGTGGAGCCTTGCCGTGGCGACGCACTTGGCGCTCTGTCCAAGTTGCCGCGCAGCGCATGCGCGCCTGGACTCCGTCGGTGGCGCACTGCTGGCGGACACGGTGCCGGAGACGGTTTCCGGCGCCGTTCTCGACAAGATCATGGCGCTCCTCGATGCCGATGAGATCGAATTGACCGAGACCCGGTCTCGGCCCGCGGGGGGCGGCGAAACGCCGGTATTGCCCGACCCGCTCCGCCGTTACCTCGGTGGCGACCTGGCGACCGTGTCGTGGCGCCGGCTCGGCATGGGCGCGTCTCAATACGTCATTCCGCTTGGCGATCACGGGGCAACGGCCCGCCTGCTTCGTATTCCGGCGGGCAAGCCCGTGCCCGAACATACGCATAACGGTCTGGAACTAACCTTGGTGCTATGCGGCGCCTTCGCCGATGCGACCGGCACCTACGGTCCCGGGGACCTGCAGGAAGCGGACGAAACCCTTGAGCACCAGCCTCACGCGGCCGAGGGCGAGGACTGCATCTGCCTCGCCGTGACCGACACCCCATTGCGTTTCAAGAGTATGGCGGCGCGGTTGGTACAGCCGCTGCTCGGCATCTGACAGTCTTCAAACGCCGATAGGCCGGCTAGCCATCCGTTTTTCTCAGTGG
>JAYOXJ010000065.1:0-560 GCA_038152725.1 Rhodospirillaceae bacterium | reverse complement strand
CTATAAGGTAATGAAATGGCACCGTTCACGTTAGTAAGCGGAACGCTGATGAGCAAAGACCTGCTGAATGAGCGGCAAGAGCGACAGTCCGAGGCTGCGGACATAGGATTTGGCGCGCCAGACCATGCACATCTCGCGAGCGACTTCGGCGCCGGTCAGTTCCAACACCCTGAGATCTTGGTCCGCGCGGATCTCGGAGCGGATGTAGAGTTCGGGAAAGAACGATATCCCCACCCCCATGCCGACCATATGCCGCAGCGTATCCAAGCTGGTGCCTTCGTAGTCATAAAGCAGCTCGGCGCCAACCTGGCCGCACAACTCCCGCACTTGATCGTGCAAATGATGGCCGGCCTTCAAGGTCAGCACCTTTTCACCCTGGAGGTCGTTCAGTGAAACGTGACCAAGGGAGACGAACCGGTGATCCGGCGCGCATACGATATGCAGCCTTTCCTTGAACAGGGGATGGACCTCCAGCTCTTTGTGCTGGACCGGGAGCGGTGTCAGCACTGATCCTCCCCCACAGAATTGGTCCACCGTCTATGCTATGGAACGGAGGATCG
>JAYOXJ010000064.1:0-13394 GCA_038152725.1 Rhodospirillaceae bacterium | reverse complement strand
AAGTAGATTTCGATATAGGCCAAACCCGGCGCAGATGCGTCGGGTTGCAACGTTGAGGATAATGGACAGGCGACAAGCCATGTCTTCGTATTGTCCGGGAGTGAGACGGAATTGACGACCTGCTTAGTGAATTTCTGACAGAGACGACGGAAAGTCTCGAGGTGATCGACGGCGAACTGGTGCGTTTCGAGCAAAACCCCCAGGACGCCGAGATTCTCGGAAACATTTTCCGCCTCGTTCATACCATCAAAGGCACCTGCGGTTTCCTCGGGCTGCCCCGTCTCGAGTCGGTCGCTCATGCCGGCGAAAACGTGCTCGGCAAGTTCCGCGACGGCGTGCTGCCGGTGGTGCTTACCGGCATGGGCAGCGATGGGTCGCGTGGCGGCAAGGTGCTGGCCGATGGCGGCGCCACAGTGATCGCACAGGACGAGGCATCGAGCGTCGTCTGGGGCATGCCCGGTGCGGCGGCGACGTCAGGCATCTGCACCGCCGTGGTGCCGCTCAAATCGGTGGCCGGCTACATCAACGATTTTGTCGCCAAGGGTATGCCATGAGACCCGACCAGTTCACGTTCATGCGCGGTTTCCTGAAGGAGCGTTCCGGCCTGGTGCTCGGCGACGACAAGGCTTATCTGCTCGAAAGCCGGCTGACGCCACTGGCGCGCAAGCGCGGCCTGCCCGATCTCGAATCCCTGATTGCCGAAGTGCAGAAGGGCGGAGATGCGGCGCTGGTGGTGGCGGTAACCGAGGCCATGACCACCAACGAGTCGTTCTTCTTCCGCGACCAGAAACCGTTCGATCTGTTCAAGGACACGGTCATTCCGCATCTTGCTCAGACCCGCGGCGGCGCCAAGTCGTTTCGGGTCTGGTCGGCCGCCGCGTCCAGCGGCCAGGAGCCGTATTCGATCTCCATGCTGCTGAAGGAAAATGCCCTGAAGTTTCCGGGCTGGTCGCAGGAGATTGTCGGTACGGACCTTTCCAGCGCCATTATCGCCAAGGCCGAGAAGGGGCTCTATTCCCAATTCGAAGTGCAACGCGGCATGCCGATCCAGATGCTGGTCAAGTATTTCGACAAGACGGGCGATCAGTGGCAGATCAAGCCGGACCTGAGGAGCATGGTCAAATACAAGGTGCTCAACCTGCTGCATGATCTGGCCAGCCTCGGACGCTTCGACGTGGTGTTTTGCCGCAACGTGCTGATCTACTTCGACCAGCCGACCAAGAAGAAGGTGCTGGAGAACATCGTCAAATTGATGCCGAAGGATGGGTTCCTGTTCTTGGGCGGTGCCGAAACCGTGCTCGGCATTACCGATGCCTTCAAGCCAGTGCCCGGCTTAAGGGGCATTTACAAAGTCGCCGAGTGACGCCGGCGTCCTCGATCAGACGATAAATTTAGGCTAGCTCAGGCGCGCGCCGCGGCGCGGGCGTCGTCCGGGTCGCGCAGCACGTAGCCGCGGCCCCATACGGTCTCGATGTAGTTGTCGCCGCCGGTGGCGGTAGATAGCTTCTTCCTGAGCTTGCAGATGAACACGTCGATGATCTTGAGCTCGGGCTCGTCCATGCCGCCGTAGAGATGATTGAGGAACATCTCCTTGGTCAGCGTCGTGCCCTTGCGCAGGCTCAACAGTTCCAAGATGCCGTATTCCTTGCCGGTCAGGTGCACCGACTGGCCGTCGACCTCGACGGTCTGGGCGTCCAAGTTGACCACCATCCGGCCGGTCTGGATGACCGATTCCGAATGGCCCTGCGAACGCCTGACGATGGCCTGGATGCGGGCGATCAGCTCGTCCTTGACGAACGGCTTGGTCAGGTAGTCGTCGGCACCGGTGCCGAGGCCCTTGACCTTGTTTTCCGACTCGGTGAGGCCCGACAAGATGAGTACCGGCGTCGCCACCTTGGCGGCGCGCAACCGGCGCAGCACCTCCATGCCGTCCATGTCGGGCAGCATCAGGTCGAGGACGATGATGTCGTAATCGTAGAGCTTGCCGATCTCGAGGCCGTCTTCGCCCAGGTCCGTCGCATCGACCACCATGCCTGCCGACTCAAGCATCATCTTGATGCTTTGTTGAGTCGTCGGGTCGTCTTCAACCAGGAGAACGCGCATATAACTCCTCCGGCAACGCCAGAACTTGATCGTTAACCATATGATGCAAAGGTTAACGGCGCAAGAGTCGCGCTTAAATCCGCTTTAACCAATTGTTTTTAAACAAACTCTTAAAAAGCGGTCGCGAATCGCTGCGGGAAATTCGTTAATTTTGGCGAATCGGGGTTAACCCTGGATTCGGTCGACGGCTCAATTTTTCGCCTCTTCCTCGATCATGTGGCGCGCGATGATGCCCTGGTGAATCTGCGACGTGCCCTCGAATAGGCGCAAAAGGCGTACATCGCGATAGAGTCGCTCGACCGGATGTTCGGTGAGGTAGCCGGCACCGCCCAGGATCTGCACCGCACGGTCGGCGACGCGGCCGACCATCTCGGTTGCGAAATACTTGCAGCACGAGATGTCGGCCCGCTGGCTCTTGGTCGGCGGCCCTTGGATTCCGCGCGCCGTCTCCAGGATCATCGACTTCGCCGCCAGCGTCTCGGCGCGGCAATCGGCGAGCATGTTCTGCACCGACTGGAACTCGGCGATCGGCTGGCCGAACTGCTCGCGCTGGACGGCGTAGTTGAGCGCCTCCTCGGTCAGCCGCTCGGCCTGGCCGACGGAGGTGCAGGCGACATGCATGCGCGCCGTGTTGATGCCGGCCATGGCGACCTTGAAGCCGATGCCTTCCTTGGCGCCGACCAGGCTCGCCACCGGTATCCGGCAATTTTCGAAGGCCATCGCCGCAGTCGGCGCGCCGTCCTGGCCCATCTTGCGGTCGATGGGAAGAATCTCCATGCCCGGCGTGTTCTTCTCGACGATGAAGGCGGACATGCCACCGGCCGACTTGTCGCCCTCGTCGGTGCGCGCCATGACGATGAACACGTCGGCGATGTTGGCGTTGGTGATGTAGCGCTTGGTGCCGTTGAGCACGTAGGCGTTGCCATCGAGTTTGGCGGTGGTGGCGACGCCGGCGGCGTCGGAACCGGCCGCCACTTCGGTCAGCGCGAAGGCACCGGTGAGTTCGCCCGTGGCGAGGCGCGGCAGGTAGGCCTTGCGCTGTTCGTCGGTGCCGTGTTGCAGGATGCCCTGGCAGACCAGGCCGACGGTGGTCGAGAAGCGTGACCGATAAACGCAGCTTGCCCGCGTTACCGCCATCTGCAGGCGTGCCTGCTGTTCGCTCGACAGCCCGAGTCCGCCGTACTCGACCGGCAGCGTCATGGCGAACATGCCGTAGTCCCGGAGCTGCTGGGTCAGGTCCTCGGGTACGCCGCCCTCATGGGTGAGCCGGTGCTCGTTCGGGCGGAGTACGGTTTCGGTCAATTCCCTGACCTGATCCAGGTAGTTCGGGAAGTCGGAGCGGGCGAGTTCGATCGGGTTCATGCGGCGGTCTTTCGAGCTGATGGTTTGGCGGGGGCGCGACTCAGCGCGCGCCGTCCTGGGTGCGGGCGAGGTCGGCGACCATGGAGGCGAGGCGTTGGCCGAGATCTGGCAGCATGTCGACGCCGATCTGGGCGGCGAGGCCGCCGCAGTTGAAGGCCAGGATGTTGCCGTTGGCGAGCCGGAGCGGCACGCCGACGGCATGATAGTCGGTCATCCATTCGCCGGCCGACATGGTGTAGCCGTGTTCGCGGAAATGGCGGACCGCACTCGCCATGCCGGCTTCGACGTCGGCGAGCATGTCGGGCGCCATCTGGGCGACCTCGCTGAGCAGCGCGCTGCGCCGTTCGTCGGGAAGGCCGGCGAGATAAGCGCGGCCCAAAGCCGTCTTGGCGAGATCGCGGTCGACACCGATGTCGAGCGGCACGGTGGTCAGGCTGCCGTGGCGGGCGCGTTCGATGACGATCATCGAGAGCCCGTCGCGCACCCCCAGGCTGACGGCGCCGCGGCAGGAATCGGCGAGCTGCTGCATTAGCGGCCTCGCGATCTCGCGGATCGACAGTTGGCGCAGCACCGGATAGCCGAGCGACAGAACATGCGGATGCAGCGAATAGCGGCCGGTGACCTCGTCCAGATGCAGATAGCCCAAGGACATCAGCGTGAAGGTCAGGCGCGATACGGTCGGCTTGGGAAACCCGGTGCGGCGCGCGATCTCGGCGTTGGAAAGGCCCCGGTCGTCGGCGTCGAACACTTTCAGTACGTCGAGCCCGCGTGCCAGCGCGCGCACGTATTGCCGGCTCTCGCTGCCGCGCCCGGTATTGGCCAACTCCGTGTTCTTGCGAATGCCCAAGACAGCCCCCCACGGGCCGCGGTCAACGCCGCGTGGCCCCTATTGACAATCCATCTTGGCACGGCAATAGATAGGCGTCAATTTTCAAAACAATATTTTGCAATGCAAAATATTGTCGGGGGAGGGAATACCGGCCATGGCCGACGCCATCAAATCCATGCTCTATCCGAAGTCGGTGGCGATCATCGGCGCCTCGCCCGACGCCAACAAGCTGAACGGCCGGCCGTTCCACTTCATGCGCCGTGACGGTTATGCCGGCAAGCTCTATCCGGTCAATCCGCGCTACGAAGATATCCATGGCGTGAAGTGCTACCCGGATGTAGCCTCGCTGCCCGAAGCGCCCGACATGGCTATCGTCGCCGTTTCGGCGGCGCGCTGCATCGAGACGGTTGAGGCGTTGGGCAAGAAAGGTACGCCCGTGGCGGTGATCTTCTCGTCGGGCTTCGGCGAGATGGGGCCGGAAGGCAAGGCCATGGAGGCCAAGCTTTTGGAAACCGCGCGCAAGACCGGTATCCGCATCTGCGGTCCCAACAACTTAGGTCTCATCAGCGGCTTCGATAAGGTCACGGCGACATTCAGCCAGTATGCCGATACGCCGCCGGTGCCGGGCCCGGTCGCCTTTGCCTCGCAGTCGGGCGCCTTCGGCACCGGCATTGCCTCGCTGGCGCGCACCCGCGGCATCGGCTTCGGCTACTTCGTCAACACCGGCAACCAGGTCGACATCTCGCTCATGGAAGTGCTTGAGGAGACGCTCAACGACGAGCGCATCACCGTCGCCGCCGCCTACTTCGAAGGCCTGGCCGACGCAGATGCCCTGGTCAGCCTGGCCGACAAGGCGATCGATTCAGGAAAGCCGCTGGTCGCCGTCAAGGTCGGGCGCAAACAGGCCGGCGCCCGCGCGGCGGCCTCGCATACCGGTTCGCTCGCCGGCGAGGATGCGGTGTTCGACGGTGTCGCCCGCCAGCACGGCGTCATCCGCGCGCGCAACGAGGAGCACATGCTCGACCTCGTCGCCGCGCTCGCCACCACCACCCTGACGCCGAAAGGCAACGGGCTCGGCATCGTCACCCAGTCGGGAGGCGCGGGCTGCTTGATGGCCGACCGGGCCGAGGAGGTCGGGCTCACCGTGCCGCTGCCGGGTGACGAGACGCGAAAGCGCCTGAAAGAAGTGATCCCCGATTTCGGCGCGGTCGGCAATCCGGTCGACATCACCGGCCAGTTCCTCGCCGATCCGGCATTGCTGAAAAACAGCGTCGCCATCGTCCTCGACGACCCCGAGATCGATATCGCCGTGGTCTGGATCCAGCTGATGCACGCCAAGGCCGACGTGCTGATCGAGACCTTCCGCGCGATCAAGGCCGAGGCCAAGAAACCCTTCGTGGTGTGCTGGATCGAGGCGCCCGCGGGGGCGCGCGAGAAGCTCGCCGAAATGGCCATCGCGCTTATTCCGGCAACCGAACGCGCCGTCGATGCCGCCGCCGGTCTGGTCGAGTTCGCCGCCGCGCGTAAACGCGCCAAGCACCGCCGCACCGCTGACGTTTCGGTATCCGCCACGACCACCAAGAAGCCGAAGCCGGTGCCGGCCGCCGAAGCGCATGCCAGGCTCACCGCCGCAGGCGTGCCCCTGGTCGATTGCCGGCTCGCGGCCACCGCCGTCGAGGCCGCGTCGGCGGCCAAGGCGCTCGGGTTCCCGGTGGCACTCAAGATCGAATCGCCCGACATCCTGCATAAGTTCGACGTCGGCGGCGTGGCGCTCGGCTTGGAAGACGTCGATGCCGTCGCGGAAGCGGCAGAGGCGATGCTCGCCTCGGTCGCCAAGAAGGCACCGAAGGCCAAGCTCGACGGATTCCTGCTGCAGCCGATGAGCAAGCCGGCGACCGAGATGGTCATCGGCATGCGCCGCGATCCGGTATTCGGGCCGGTGGTCATGGTCGGTTTGGGTGGCGTCTTCATCGAGGTGCTGAAGGACGTCTCCTTCGCCCGCGCGCCGCTTTCCAAGCACGACGCCAAGTTCATGCTCGAACGCCTGGCGGGGCGCGCCATGCTCGAGGGCCAGCGTGGCCGCTCAGCACCCGACTTGGGCGCCCTGGCGGCGGCGCTGGTCGCCGTCGGCGATTTCGCGCTCGCCAATCCCGACGTGGTCGAGCTCGACCTCAACCCGGTGTTCGCCGACAAGGACGGGGTCCGCGCCGTCGACTGGCTGATGATGGCCTAACGCCTTAACGATTTAGGAACCGCCCTTGAGCCCGCGCCTGAGCTTCATCGTCGTCGCCGTCTCGGCCCTGGTGGCCGTTGCCGTGGCGCTGCTGCCCGCGCCCGATGGCGTGCCGCCGCAGGCGCTCGCGGCTCTGGCGTTGACGCTGTTCACGGTTTCCATGTGGGCAACCGGCGCGCTGCCGGCGCACACCGCGGCGCTGCTGTTCTTCCTGATCGCTTCCGTATTCGCCATCGCGCCGGCGCGTGTGGTGTTCGCCGGCTTTCAGTCGAGCGCCTGGTGGCTGGTGTTCTCAGGCTTGGTGATCGGCGCTGCCGCCGACGCCTCGGGTCTCGGCCAGTGGGTCGCGCGTCACGCCTTCCGTCACGCCGGCATGAGTTACGCGGGGCTGATCGCGGCCATCCTGACCGGCGCCGTGGTGCTCTGTTTCATCATTCCGTCGTCGGTCGGGCGCATGGCCATCGCCATCCCGGCGGTCGCCGCCATCGCCGCCGAGGCCGGCCACGCCGAGGGCTCGCGCGCCCGCGACGGCACCCTGATCGCGGTGGTGTTCGGCTCCTTCATCCTGGCGTTCGGCATCATGCCGGCCAACCTGATCAACATCCTCACCACCGGCACGGCGGAGACGCTGCTCGGCGTCCACATCACCTACGGCGAATACATGTTGATGCAGTTCCCGGTGAACACGGTCCTGAAAGGCCTGATCATGGGCGGCCTGGTGATCTGGATGTTCCGCCCGGAAGGCGAGAGCCGGCCGGTACGGCCCGCCGGCCCGGAGGCGCTCGGCCACGACGGCCGCGTGCTGCTGGTCATCGTGTTGCTGACGCTGGCCGCATGGACCACCGATTTCCTGCACGGCATTCAGGCCGGCTGGGTCGCCCTGGCGGCGGCGCTGCTTTGCCTGATCCCGTGGATCGGCGCGGTAACGGCGAAGATGTTCAGCCAGCGCGTCGAGGTAACCACGCTGCTGTTCGCGGCCTCGGTGCTGGGCATCGGTCCGGTGCTGCATGAATCCGGCGCCAGCGCCCTGATCGGGCGGGTGATCGCATCGCATCTGCCGCTTTCCGAAATGGGTCCGGCCGGCAGCTATTTCGCCATGGCCTACGCCGCGTCGCTGACCTCGATCGTCGCCAATATCACCGGTGCGGTGGCCATCGTGACGCCCCTGGCGACTCAGTTCGCGACCGCCGGTCTCGACGTGAAGACTGCGGCGCTCGCCCAGATCAACGGGCTCAGTGCGCCGTTCTTTCCCTACGAGGCGTTGCCGCTTATGGTCGGTCTGGCGATGGCCGGCGTGGCACCCTCCAGGGTGATGAAGTTCTGCATCGCCATGGCGCTGGCCGGCATGCTGGTGCTGACGCCGCTCAACTACCTGTGGTGGCGGGCGCTCGGTTACATCCCGGGCTGAAATTTCTGGAAACGAAGGGGAGACGACGATGTCATTGGTATTGCTGGAACGGCCGGAGGACGGCATCGCGCTGTTGCGTATGAACCGGCCCGAGGCGATGAACGCGCTCAACCAGGCGACGCGGGACGAACTGGCGAGCCGGTTCGAGGAGTGCATGGCCGACGCAAGCGTGCGCGTCATCGTCATTACCGGTAACGACAAGGCCTTCGTCGCCGGTGCCGATCTCAAGGAATTCGCTGACCGCTCGACGGCGGACTGGGCCTTCACCGACGCGCGGCGCACCTGGCGCATCATCAATTCCTGCCAGAAGCCGATCGTCGCCGCGGTCAATGGCTTCGCGCTCGGCGGCGGCTGCGAACTGGCGCTCGCCTGCGACATCATCGTCGCCGGCGAAGGCGCCAAGATGGGCTTGCCCGAGATCGGCGTCGGCGTGCTGCCGGGTGGTGGTGGCACCCAGCGCCTGACCCGCACGGCCGGCAAGTACAAAGCCTTGAAGATGATGCTGACCGGCGAATGGGTGACCGGCCAGCAGGCCTGCGACATGGGCATGGCGAGCGAATGCGTACCCGACGCCGAGGTGCTCGACCGCGCCATGGCGATCGCACGGAAGATCGCCAAGATGCCGCCCTTGAGCGTGAAGTTGATCAAGGAAGCGGTCATCGCCGGCATGGATGCCTCGCTCGAGACCGGCATGATCCTCGAGCGAAAGGCATTCGAGATCCTGTTCTCGACCGAGGACCAGAAGGAAGGCGCCAAGGCCTTCATCGAAAAACGCAAACCGGAATTCAAAGGGAAGTAAGAAAATGACCAAGGATGCCAACCAGGAAGGATTGATCGTCGGCGTAGCCGGTGCCGGTGCCATGGGGCGCGGCATCGCCCAGGTGGCGGCGACCGGCGGCTGCACGGTCAGGCTTTACGACGCCAAGGAAGGTGCGGCTGCCGGTGCCAAGACGTTCATCGCCGACATGCTCGGCCGCAATGTCGAGAAGGGCCGCATGGCCAAGGAAGACGCCGATGCCGCCGTCGAGCGCATCGAGGTCATCGACACACTCGCCGGCTTCAAGGGTGCCGACTGCGTCATCGAGGCGGTGGTCGAGAACCTCGCGGTCAAGCACGCGGTCTTCAAGGAACTGGAAGCGATCTGCGGCGACGACTGCATCCTCGCCTCCAACACGTCTTCGCTTTCGGTCTCGACCATCGCGTCGGCCTGTCAGAAGCCCGAACGGGTCGCCGGCATGCACTTCTTCAATCCGGTGCCGCTGATGAAGCTTGTCGAGATCATCGACGGCGTGCGCACCGATCCCGCCGTCGGCGATTTCCTCGTGGTGCTGGGCCGGCGCATGGGCCGCGAGTCTGTCCGGGTCAAGGACGCGCCGGGCTTCCTGGTCAACCAGGTCGGCCGCGGCTACAACATCGAGGCGACCCACATCCTTTCCGACGGCGTCGCCGAAACCGTCGATTTCGACCGCATCCTGCGCGACGCCTGCGGTTTCCGCATGGGGCCGTTCGAACTGTTGGACCTGACCGCGCTCGACGTCACCCATCCGGCGACCTGCCTGATTTACGAGCAGTTCTACCACGAGCCGCGCTACCGCCCGGCGCCGCTGTTGCAGATGCGCCTCGACGCCGGCTTGCTCGGCCGCAAGGTCGGCCGCGGTTTCTACGGCTACGATGGCGGCAAGTCGGACGCCCCGGAAGAAGCGCCGGCGCCGGCCTATGACGGCCGTCCGGTATGGGTCTCCGGCGTCAACGAGGAATTCGCCGACAAGCTGAAGGAGATCGTCGTGGACGCCGGCGCGCCGTTGGAGACCGGCGACGAGCCGTCGCTGGATGCACTGATCCTGGTTACGCCCCTGGGCGACGACGCCACCACGGCGGCCACCGACCAGGGCCTGGACCCGACGCGCACCATTGCCGTCGACTGCCTGTTCGGCCTGGAGACGCGGCGCACGCTGATGAAGACCCCGGTCACCGATCCGGCGTTCACGGCGGCGGCGCATGGCCTCTTGGGCGGCGGCGACGTCAAGGCCACCGTCATCGGCGACACGCCCGGTTTCGTCACCCAGCGCGTGGTGGCGGCGATCTGCAACATCGGTTGTTCGGTGGCGCAGCAGCGCACCGCCGATCCGCAGGACATCGACAAGGCGGTCAAACTGGCGCTCAACTATCCGAAGGGGCCGCTCGAATTCGGCGACTTCGTCGGCGCCGACAAGATCGTCACCATCCTCGACAATATCCGCAAGCTCACCGGCGACCCGCGTTACCGGCTGGTGCCGTGGCTGCGACGTCGCGCCCAGTTGGGCGTCTCGCTGCTGACGCCGGAAGCCTGACAACCGCTCCCAGAGAAGGAATAAACAAATGCTCGACGCCTATATCTACGACGGCACCCGCACGCCGTTCGGCCGCAACGCCGGTTCGCTCTCCAAGGTCCGCCCCGACGACCTGCTCGCCGGCGCTATCAAGGCGGTGGTCGAACGCTCCGCCTTCGCCGCCACCGACTTCGAGGACGTCAACGTCGGCTGCGCCAACCAGGCCGGCGAGGACTCGCGCTGCCTCGGCCGCTATGCGGCGCTTTTGGCCGGGCTTCCCATCGAGGTCGCCGGCAACACCATCCAGCGCAACTGCGGTTCCGGCATGAACGCCATGATCGACGCGGCCCGCGCCATCACCTGTGGCGAGGGCGACCTGTTTATCGCCGGCGGTGCCGAAAGCATGACCCGTGCGCCGTTCGTGGTTGGCAAGGCCGAGACAGCCTTCGCCAAGACCTTCCCGGCGTTCGAGTCTTCGCTTGGGGCGCGCTTCCCGAACCCGAAGATCGAAAAGACCTTCGGCGGCGATACCATGCCGGAAACCGCCGACAATCTGGCCCGCGATTTCCAGCTCAGCCGCGAGGACTGCGACACCTTCGCCTGCGCCTCTCAATCCAAGTACCAGGCCGCCAAGAAGGACGGATTCTATGACGGCGAGATCACTCCGGTGGTCATTCCGGGCGGCCGCAAGGGCCCGGACGTCACCGTTGCCGAGGACGAGCATCCGCGCCCCAAGACGGATATGGAGACTTTGGGTGGCATGAAGGCTCTGTTCCAGGGCGGTGTCACCACCGCCGGCAATGCGTCAGGCATCAACGACGGCGCCGCCGCGCTGATCGTAGGATCGCTGGCCGCCGGCGAGAAAGCCGGCGCCAAGCCGCGTGCGCGCATCCTCGCCTCCGGCGTTGCCGGGGTCGAGCCCCGCATCATGGGCTTCGGCCCAGTGCCGGCAGCGCAAAAGGCGCTGGCGCGTGCCGGTCTCACCATTGCCGACATGGACGTCATCGAGGTCAACGAGGCCTTCGCCGCGCAGGTGCTGTCCTGCCTCAAGGGCCTGGACGTCGCCTTCGACGATAGCCGCGTCAACCCGAACGGCGGCGCCATCGCCATCGGCCACCCGCTGGGGGCATCCGGCGCGCGCATCGCGCTCACCGCGATCCGCCAGCTCGAGCGTACGGGCGGCCGCTATGCCCTGATCTCCATGTGCATCGGTGTGGGCCAAGGCATCGCCACCGTACTGGAAAGGTACTGATATGACGGAAGCCCAGTTCGATTGGGAAGACCCGCTCCGCCTCGACGACCAACTCACCGAGGACGAGCGCATGGTCCAGGACATGGTCCGACGTTTCGCCGAGGACCGTCTCATGCCGGTGATCGTCGATTGGAACCGCCACGAGAAATTCGATCGTGAGCTGATGCGGGAATTCGGCGAGCTGGGCTTGCTCGGCGGCACGATCGAGGGCTATGGCTGCCCGGGACTCGGCCACGTCGCCTATGGCCTGGTGTGTCGGACCTTCGAAGGCGTCGATACCTCGTTCCGCTCGGCCGTCGGCGTGCAGTCGGGGCTGGCGATGGCGCCGATCTATCTCTACGGCACGGAAGAGCAGAAGCAGAAGTACCTGCCGGGCATGGCCAAGGGCGAGATCGTCGGCTGTTTCGGCCTGACCGAACCCGACCACGGTTCCGATCCGTCCGGCATGAAGACCCGCGCCCGGAAGGTCGACGGCGGCTGGAAGCTGACCGGCAACAAGATCTGGATCACCAACTCGCCGATCTCCGACATCTGCATCGTCTGGGCCAAGGACGACGAGGGCCGGGTCAACGGCTTCATTCTCGACAGCCATGCCGAGGGTGTCAAAACGCCGAAGATCCAAGGCAAATTCGGCGTGCGCGCGTCGCCCACCGGCGAGATCGTCATGGACGACGCGTTCGTGCCGGAAGAAAACCGCCTGCCCGACGCGCCCGGCCTGAAGGCGCCACTGTCGTGCCTGAGCCGCGCTCGCTTCGGCATTTCCTGGGGCGCCATGGGTGCGGCGGAGTTCTGCTGGAAGCGCACGCGCCAGTACGTTCTCGACCGCAAGCAGTTCGGCCGGCCTCTGGCGGCGACGCAGTTGATCCAGAAGAAACTCGCCGACATGCAGACCGACATCGCGCTCGGCCTGCAGGGCGCGCTCCGCGTCAGCCGCCTCGCCGACGAAGGCAAGGCGACGCCGGAGATGTTCTCGCTGGTCAAGCGCAACAACACCGGCAAGGCCTTGGAGATCGCGCGGATGTGCCGCGACATGCACGGTGGCAACGGCATCTCGGATGAATTTCACATCATCCGCCACATGCTGAATATGGAAGTCATCAACACGCTGGAAGGTACGCACGACATTCACGCGCTCGTGCTCGGTCGTGCGCAGACGGGGATTCAGGCGTTTTCCGCCTGAACCGAGAGGAGGGCGCGCCGCCGCACGATGGAATACCAGATCACGCCGATCGAGATCGAAGACGCCCCGCTCAACGAAATGGAGCGGCACGTGGTCGCCCATTGGCAGAGTGTCCGCGATGGCGCGTTCGCCCCGTCATGGGCGCGCTTTCGTCTCGAGGATCTGCCGCCGAAGGCGGTACCGTGGTGTTCCGTCGTCGACGTGCTCGACGACCCGCTCGATTTCGTTGTCCGTTTGGGGGGCTCGACGCGGCGAGACCTCTATGGCCACGAGATCACCGGCAAGCGCATCAGCGCCGGCACCACCAATCCGGTCTCCAGTTCCAACTTCGAGCAGAACGCCCTGGTCGTGCGCACGCGAGCACCTAAATTTTTTCATGCGTTCGCGCGGTGGGAAGGCGGGTTCGAACTGGAATACGGGTTTCTCCGCATGCCGCTCTCCGACGCCGCCGCGCGGGTCACCAAGATTTTCTCGATCAGCTACTATCCGGAACTGAAGGACGAGTTGCATAACCTGCACGGCACTTTGGCGCCTTATGGCAACACCGTTATCCCGCTGGCGATCAAATCCGGTTGAACGAACGCCCGCGAACATTCATCCCGCTTCAATGGTTTCTTAACCATAATTTCCAATGATGGCGTTACGGACTAGAGTGGGAGCGTTCGGTTGGGATATTTTGAAAAGGGTGCCGGCGTGTCCGGGTTTGGCGCCAACGTCC
>JAYOXJ010000063.1:0-13648 GCA_038152725.1 Rhodospirillaceae bacterium | reverse complement strand
CTCGGCCAGGGCGACCGGCGTCAGGTTGACGCGGTCGGTGACGTCGCCGATGGCGAATACGCTGGCACAGCTGGTTCTGGAATAGGGATCGACGGCGATGGCGCCGTTCGGCTTGAGTTCGATGCCGAGCGCTTCCAGCCCCAGTCCGGCCGAATTCGGACGTCGGCCTGTGGCATACATGACGAGGCCTGTCTCCAGGATCTCGGCCTGATCGAGGCGCAGGGAATAGCCCTCGGCGGTCTTCTCGATCGATTTTACCCGGCTGTCGCAGTGGATTTGCACGCCCTTCGCCGTCATTTCGTCGTGCAACGCGGTGCGTACCGATTCGTCGAAACCGCGCAGGATGTTGTCGGCGCGCAAAATCAAGTCGACGCGGACTCCCAGCGCATTGAAGATGCCGGCGAATTCGACCGCGATGTAGCCGCCGCCGACGATGGCGATGCGGTCCGGTAGCCGCTTGAGTTCGAGCGCTTCGTTGGATGAGATGACGTGTTCGATGCCGGGGATTTCCGGCATGTGCGGCCAGCCGCCGGTGGCGACGATGATGTTTTCCGCGGTATGGCTGCGGCCGTCGATTTCGACCGTATGCGCGTCGCCAAGCCGTCCGGTACCGTTGATCTCCTCGACGCCGGCGTCGCGCAAGATGCGATGGTAGATCCGTTCCAGCCGGTCAAGTTCGGCTTCCTTGGCGGTGATCAGTTTGCTCCAGTCGAAGCTGATACCGTCGACCGACCAGCCGTAGCCCTGCGCGTCCTCGAAGTGTTCGGCGAAGTGCGCACCGTAGACCAACAGTTTCTTGGGCACGCAGCCGCGCATGACGCAGGTGCCGCCGACGCGGGTATTCTCGACGACCGCCACGCGTTTGCCGTGGCGCTGGGCGGCAAAACGGGACGCGCGCACGCCGCCCGAGCCGGCGCCGATGACGATCAGGTCAAAGTCGAACTTGGGCATTGGACGAGATCTCCGGTTCGTGGGCGCCGGGCCAAAGGCCGGCAACGTCGCTACTGAGGCGGCATGATCTCTGTTAATGACGGCTCGCCCCTGTCGCGTCAATATAGCGCCGGCGCAGGATGAAAGGCCCGGTTATGGATGAACCATTCGCGGAAGTTTGTATTGGTGGCGAGAGCGCCGGCGTAACCCGGCGCCGCTTCCTGTTAAGCAGTGCCGGCGCGGCGGCTGTATTGGCGGCCCCGGGGCTGCCCGCCTGGGCGGCAGGGCCCAGGACCTACGTGATCGGTGCGGCCCCGGCCAGCGTGCAGCTGCTGGCCAAGCCCGGTAGCCCCAAGACGGCGATTTGGGCGTACGGCGGAAAGGCGCCCGGGCCCTTGATTCGAGCCCGCCAGGGTGAGCGGCTCCGCATCGAACTGGCTAATGGCCTGCCGCAGGAGACCACCGTCCACTGCCATGGTCTTCGGCTGCCCAACGCCATGGACGGCGTGCCCGGCCTGACCCAGGCGCCGGTCGCGCAAGGCGAAAAGTTCGTCTACGAGTTCGATCTGCCCGATGCCGGTATGTTCTGGTACCACCCGCATATCTATGCCACCGAGCAGGTCGAACGCGGCTTGAGCGGCGTCATCATCGTCGACGAGCCCGAGCCGCCCAAGGTCGACCGTGAGTTGGTCTGGCTGGTCGACGATTGGCGCGTCGGCGACGACGCCCAAGTCGCCGGCGAGTTCAATCATCCGCACGACGTCTCGCACGGCGGCCGTATCGGCAATCTGGTCACCATAAACGGCGCCGAGCTCGACCGCGTTGCGGTCAGAGGCGGCGAGCGCATCCGGCTGCGCATGGTCAATGCCGCCAACGCCCGCGTCTTCGGCCTGCACTTCGCCGGCCTGGCGCCACGCGTGATTGCCCTCGACGGCCATCCGGTCGCGCCCTACGCGCCGGCTGGCGAGCGGGTCGCCTTCGGACCGGGCCAGCGCATCGACTTGATTCTCGACATTCCTGCCCGGCCCGGCGAGCGTTTTGTGGTGCGCGACGCCTATTACGAGCGTTTTTCCTACGATTTTGTCACCTTCACAGTCGAACCGGGAGCGCCGCTCCGGGATTCGCCACTCGATGCGCCGGTGACGCTCAAGCCAAATCCACTGCCCGAGCCCGACCTCGCAACGGCCGTCACTCAGGACTTCGTGATCGAAGGTGGCGCCATGGGCGGACTCACGGAGGCTACCTTCAAGGGCGAGAAGGTCGGCTTGCGCAAACTGTTCCGCGAGCATGGCAAGGCCTGGACGCTCAATGGCATCGCGTCTTCCGGAATGGGCGAAGCGCCGATGTTCAATCTTGCGCGCGGCAAGAGCTACCGTTGGCGCATCAAGAACGACACCGTTTGGGATCACCCCATGCACCTGCATGGCCACGCGTTCCGCATACTCTCACGCAATGGCAAGCCGGTGCCCGCGCAGCCGTGGGCGGACACTGTCTTGCTGCATGCCGACGAAACCGCCGAGGTTGCCTTCGTCGCCGACAATCCCGGCAAATGGCTGTTTCATTGCCATGTACTCGAGCATCATCATGGCGGCATGGGCGCCGTCGTGGAGGTGGCATGACGGCCATCGCTGACGGGTGTATTCGCGCTTGGGCTTTCCGCGTCAGGGTTTTTAGCGCATGAGCCGTCGCCGTCGCGTAAACGCCGACGCCTTGCTGCGTCGTGCCGTCGATGCAGTCAACGGCGGCGATTTCACCGCCGGTTTCGATCTCGCAGAAAAGGTGCTGGCCGCGGGCGACAACGATGACGCCATGCGCGTCGCCACCCACGCCGCCATGCACATGTCGCCGGAGGGGGCCGCCCAGGCGTTCGAGCGTCTGGCCGCGCTCAGGCCGAACGATGGCGGCATTCTCAACGACTGGGGGGGCGTGCTGTGCCAGTTGTCCCGCTACGACGACGCGGTCGGCGCCTTTCGCCGCGCGCTCGCCGTCCGTCCCGACGACGCTGCGACGCGCGCCACGCTCGCCGTTGCACTCTCCCCACTCGACCGCCTCGACGAGGCCGAGGATGCGGCGCGCCGGGGTATTGTCGCGTCGCCCGACAACGCCGCCGCCCATAACGGCCTCGGCACCGTGCTGGAGCGCCGGGGCCAGCTCGAAGAGGCGCTCGCGGCCTACCGGCGGGCTTGCCAGCTGGCGCCGACCCAACGCGCCTTTCAGGACAACCTCCTGTTGGCACTGACCGCCATCGGCAGCGGATTCGATGAGACCGAACGGATTTTACGGGGTCGTCTCGCCAATCGCCCGGACGATGTCGATTCGTTGATCCGCCTCGCAGGAGCGCTGCGCGACCAATGCAAGTTCGCCAAGGCGCACGAAACCCTCGACCGGTTGATGGCACTATCGCTCAGCGAAAGCCAGCGCGCCCAGGCGCTCGCCGCCTTGTCCGAAGTACAGTTCCTGGCGGGCGACTTCGCCGCGGCTTGGGCCAACTACCGGTGGCGCGAGAAGTGGGTCGGTTTCAAACGTCGCCCGCACCGCCAGCCGGAATGGACCGGCGAGGACCTCGCCGGCCGTTCGATCCTGGTATGGAGCGAACAGGGTGTCGGCGACGAGATCATGTTCACGCGGTTCCTGCCGTTGCTAGCCGCGGCCGGGGCCAAAGTCGTCCTGGAGACCGATCCGCGGCTGGTGGCGTTGTTCCAGCGGTCTTTTCCGGGCGTTACCGTTGTCGGCGTGGCCGACCCGCCGGATTCGGCGACCGCCACCGGAATCGATTTCCAGATCCCGATCGGCGCCTTGGGCGAGAAATTCTGGACGCGGTACATTTCGGAGCGGCCGGCGGCCCGGCTACAGGCCGACAAGATCAGGAGCGCCGAAATGCGGGCCCGTTACCTGGCCGCCGGCAATGCGGGGGCAGATCAATCCACCCGTCTGGTCGGGATCGCGTGGCGTAGCGTCAACGTGTGGATGGGCGGGGCGAAATCGATAACGCTGAATGCCTTGGCACCATTGCTCAGGCGGCGCGGCACGGTTTTCGTCGATCTGCAGTACGGCGACAACGCGGCAGATATCGAGGTGCTCGCCGCCGCCACCGGCGCGACCATCGTTCACGACCAAACTTTCGATCAATTTCAAGATCTTGACGCATTCGCCGCGCAGATATTGGCGCTCGACGCAGTGGTCAGCATCTCCAACACCACGGTCCACATGGCCGGTGCCCAGGGCGTGCCGACGGCGGTCCTGTTGTCGTCGGCGCCTATGTGGCGCTGGGGGGCGACGGGCGAGACCAGCCCCTGGTACGACAGTATCAGGCTTTATCGTCAACACGCGCCGGGCGATTGGCGTGACCCAATTGCCGCCGCCACCGACTTCCTTGACCGCGCAGCGGCGGGGGCGCTCTAAGCCTATAGACAGCCTAGGAAATCCGATGTGTTGCAAAAAAAACACAATGGGTTCGAAAAAACACACCGCCGGACACAATTTGCTTCTTTGCCGCCGGCGATTGAAGCATATTCCGGTGGTCGAAGGTGGATGCCCGTCATCCGGATGGTTGGTACCAAGGGTCGAAGCCTTCGAGTTCAAACGGGTTAACCCAACCCAAATATTAAAGTGTAAGGAGAGACCAAAGTGGATATGAAAAACATCCTGAAGAGTTCGGTTGCTGCCGGTGCGTTGTTCGCCCTGGCCGCTCCTGTGGCCGGTACGGCCCAGGCCGACATTAAGAATGGCAACAGCAAGGTCAGCCTGACCGTCGGTGGTCAGATCGGCCGTGCGCTCGTGTACGTCGACGACGGCGAGCACAGCCAGCTGTTCAACGCGGACTCGCAGTCGTCCCCGACCCGCCTTCGCTTCATCGTTTCCGGTAAGCTGACCGAATCGATCACAGTCGGCGGCCTGATCGAGAACGATTACGCGGCCTCGAACTCTTCCTACAGCTTCACGGCCGCCGGCGAGAGCGCGGGGGACGACACCGCGTTCGGTATCCGTCATGCCTTCATCTCGTTCCAACACAAGTCGATGGGTAAACTGAGCCTCGGCCAGACCAACTCGGCTTCGAACGGTATCGCCGAAAGCACCTACAACAACAATGGCGGCGCTCTCGTCAACGGTGGTGGTCTGATTTCGTCGGTTCAGTGGACGACCGGTACCGGCGGTGCGCTGTCCGGCTTGACCGCCGCATGCCAAACCAACCACTTCGACGGTTTGAGCCGTGACGACGTTATTCGTTACGACTCTCCGTCGTTCGCTGGTTTTTCGCTGGCGGCTTCGCACCTCAACAGCGGCAACTTCGACGCCGCTGTCCGCTACAGCGGCAAGCTGATGGGGCTGTCCGTCAAAGGTGGCTTCCACTACGCCAACCTCGCGGCCTCCTCGACTTCGGTCAAAGCTCAGTATGGCGGTTCGGCTGCCATTAAGCACTCGAGCGGCTTCTCCGTTCGCGGTAACTGGGGCAAGCAGACCGACAAGAACAGCGGCTTCGCTGGCCGTAGCCCGCTCGGCTGGGGCGTCGGTGGTTCGTACGAAGCCAAGCTTTCGAGCCTGGGTGCCACGACTTTCTACGTCGATTACTTCAAATCTGAAGACATCTTGACCGAGGGCAACAAGATGAAGACGTTCTACGTCGGCATCAACCAGGATCTCGACAGCATCGGTTCCAGCATCGACCTCGTCTACGGTCGCTACTCGTTGGATGACACCTCGGGTACCGACTACAACGATATCGACGCGGTTCTCTTCCAGACCATCCTCGCCTTCTAAGGATGGACTTGGTTTACGGCAGCCATTCGGCGGCCGTATAAAGATCGGGTCGGGACTCGCAAGGGTCCCGGCCCTTCTTTATGTTGATGGTATGAGCGTACGATCCTCCCGAGACAACCGAGGCCGCGGACGCGGAGCCAAGGCCAGCACCGCAACCCGCGCCGAAGCCGCACTTCTCGCCGGCGATCTGGAGATGGCCCAGTCGCTTTATCGCCGCGTCGTCCGGTCCGAACCGGGAAATTTCACGGCATGGGCCAACTACGGCACAATCCTCATGCACCTCGAGAAAACGGCCGAGGCCGCGCAGGCGTTGTCGCGCGCGCATGCGCTGGAGCCGCGCTCCGTCGAGGTTGCAGTCAATCTTGCGGCGCTGGCTAACCAGACGGGTGACGGCAAGCGCGCCCAGGAACTCTACCGCCACGCCGCTACCCTGGCGCCGGACGACACCGAAATCTGGTACAATCTGGCGCAGGCGAAGCGGTTCAAGGCAGATGACCCGGACATCGCCGGTCTCGAGCGCATTTACGATTTGGCCAATGGTGACGATGCGCGCTCGATATTTGCGGCCTTCGCGCTCGGCAAGGCCTACGAGGACGCCGGCTGTTACGACGATGCGTTCCGCAGTTATGCCGAGGCCAATCGGCTGAAATGGCGGACCGTGAAATTCGACCTCGCTGCCGAGCAACGCTTCGCGGCCCGGTTGACCGAAGTTTTTTCGCGGCGATTCTTCGCGGAGCGGATGGGAGGAGTCGGGTCGAAAAGTGAGCTGCCCGTCTTCATCCTCGGCATGCCGCGTTCGGGAACGACACTGGTAGAGCAAATCGTCGCTAGCCACGACGACGTTCACGGTGCCGGTGAAATTCGCGACTTGCGGCCGCTGATCGCATCGATGTTCCCAGGCTTTCCCGACGGCGTCGCGGAATGCGCGCCGCCGCGCTGGGCCGAACTTGGCGACGCCTACGTCAAAGGGCTTGGGAAACACGCGCCGAAGGCCCTCCGCATCACCAACAAGAACCTATGGAACTTCTATCTTTGCGGCGCCATCGCGCTGGCGTTGCCGAACGCGCGGATCATCCATTGCAGACGGTCGCCGTTGGACACCTGCGTTTCGTGTTTCGGCCTGCATTTCGCCGAAGGCTACGAGTTCAGCTACGACCAGGAAATGCTCGGCGCCTATTACGGCGTTTACCGCCGCGTCATGGACCATTGGCAGCGCGTGTTGCCAGTGCGGATTCTCGAGGTGGAGTACGAACAGCTGGTTGCCGACCCCGAGCCCCAGGCTCGACGCCTGATCGAGTTCTGTGGTCTCGAGTGGCACGATCAGTGCCTGGAGTTTCATCGTTCGAAGCGGCAGGTGACGACCGCCAGCGCTGCCCAGGTGAGGGAGCCTGTTCATGCTCGCTCGGTGGCGCGCTGGCGCCGCTTCGAGGCGCATCTGGAGCCGCTGCGCAAGGCGCTCGGCGTCTATGCCGACAAACTCGACACGGACTGATCGTGGCGCGCGGCGACGGCAATCCGAACCAGGTCTTCGAGCGCGCGCTTGCAGCGCTCAATGCCGGCGATCTGGACAGGGCGGCACGCGAAGCTCGCAAGCTCGCGAAAATCGCGCCGACGGCGGCGGATGCGTGGAGTTTGCGCGCGGCGATCGCCGGGCGTATGGGCCAACATGGCGATGCCCGCAAATTTCTCGGACGCGCGCTGCAGTTGAAACCCGGCGATCCCGCGCTGCTGAACAATCTGGGGAATGCCTGCGCCGAGCTCGGCGACCACGCCGATGCCGTCGCGTACTACGAAAAAAGCCTCGTCGGCCGGCCGGGTCACGTGGATACGCTGATGAACCTCGGAAACGTGTTGATGGAGCTTCGGTATGCCGACGCGGCGGCGGCGCGATTCGAAGAGGTTCTGCGCCGTTCCCCGGGTAATGCCGGGGCACGAATTAACCTCGGCAGCGCCCACATGCTGGCACGGCGCTACGCCGAAGCGCTCGCGCTATTCGAGGGGCTCCTTGCTGACGGTAACGATAACGTCGAGGTGTGGACCAGCATCTACAATGCGCAAGTGGCTTTGGGCCGATTGGACGCAGCCGACCGAACGCTCGAGCGGCTGATGAAGCTGGCCCCTGACAATCCAAAGGTCCTGGTTCATGTCGCGATTCTGCATCTTCTACGCGAACGCTGGGCCGATGGCTGGCGGGCCTATGCAGCACGCTGGCTATGGAAACCAGGTGAGGCGCGGCCGTTCAAGCAGCCGTGGTGGAACGGAGAAGTGCTCACCGGCCGCAAGGTACTGGCTTGGGGTGAGCAGGGACTCGGGGACGAGATCATGTTTGCCGCCATGATACCAGACCTTGCCGCCACCGCCGGAAGTGTCTTGCTAGAATGCGACCAACGCTTACTCTCGATCTTCCAGCGTTCATTTCCTGCCGTCGACTGCGTGGCGCGCGCCAATCCGCCAGCGCCCGAGACCCGTGCCGGCGATATCGACTACCAGGTACCGACCGGCAATCTCGGCATTTGGTTTCGCGCTAACGCCCAATCGTTCGGGGACGGAACACCATTTCTGAAAGCCGACCTCGCCCGTTCCGAGGCGCTTGCAGCCAAGTATCGCGGCGGTACGGACATGCCGCTCATCGGAATCGCTTGGAAGAGTTTTAATCCCGACATCGGCGATCTCAAGTCGATGCGCCTCGAGGTCCTTGCGCCGATCTTGGCAACGCCTGGTGTTCAGTTCTTCAATCTGCAGTATGGTGAGACCGAGGAAGAGCGTGTCGCGTTCCGGCAGGCCAGCGGTGTCGAAATCCTCCATGACCCCGATATTGAGGCAACCCGCGACATCGATGGCCATGCAGCGCAAATCGCCGCCATGGATTTGGTGATCTCGATTTCGAATACGGCGGTCCACTTGGCCGGCGCGCTCGGCGTTGAGACTTGGTGTCTGATCCAAAACATCGCTGACCGGCGCTGGCTCGCCAACCGTGCCGATTCGCCGTGGTACCGGTCGCTGCGGCTTTATCGCCAGCGAGGCTTGGCTGATTGGCGAGGGCCAGTGGCAGACGCCGCCGCCGATCTCGGCGAATGGGTAGCAAAGAGATAACGACGGCGCGCGCTCAGGTCTTCTTTGACAGCTGGTCGCAGCGTTCCATCGCTTCCTTTTCAGAGAACCACTCGTCGGCATAGTCGGTGTCGCGGAAGTCGTCGAAGTAAGGGCCGCCGATGGTGTAATGCAGGTTCGAGACCTCGGACACCGGCAAGGCTTCGTCGTAGTCGACAAGCAGGTTCCAGCGGTGCGGGATTTCACCGATCAACTCGTCGTTGCCGAGCCAGTTGAAACGGTGCAGATCCAGGCCGCTCGCCGTGTTGACGTAATCGGGTGTCAGCGCCGTGCACTTGGCGCAGTTGAACATCATCACGCTGGACCAGTTCTTCTTCTCGTAGCGCGTCTGTTTGGCGCCGAGGAACTTGGTTTCCTCGGCTGGCACGTGGTCGTGCTTGACGCACATCAAGGCGTATTTGTCGTCGCGAAGCGCCCAGAGCTTGGCGACGTCATCGAGCATCAGCATGTCGCAATCCATGAACACAGCCCAGCCCTCGAAGCCGCAAAGATAGGGCGTCAGGAAACGGGAGAACGAGAAGTCGGTCGACTGCAGCGGATTGCGCTCGCGCGTCATCAGCCCGTCCAGTTGCGACAGCATCAGGGGCGCGATGGCAACCGGTTGCGACGCGCGGGCGTGAATGGAATGCGAAAGTACGTGGAATGCGACGGTCTCACGCGGATCAAAACCAATGAAGACGCGGATCATGATGGGCAGGCTCCAAGCAACTTCCTTAATGGCGGCGGATACTATCGACGCAACAGATGGATGTCTAGAATGGGCTGACAGGGCGCACCCGGGACTTCCTCACCCCTGGTGCAAAACCATATTGATCGAGGTATCGCCGCGCGCGTCGGTGGTCGGCACGTCGAAGGCGGCGAAATATTTCAGGCCGGGCGTTTTCGTGACGCGTGCTTCGAAGCGCTCAATCCACCAATTGGGCGGCTCAAGGGTGCAGTGGGCGTTCTCGCCGTTGGGAAGGATCTTACTGGCGGGATAACAGGCGACATTGAGATAGACGAATATCCGGGCGTAGCCGAAGATCTCCTCGAGTATCCAGGGGATATCGTCTTTGGGACAATGCTCTAGCACGTCGGTGCTGATGACGCCGTCGAACGTGCCGTTCGGCAATTTGTTGAACTGCTCGTAACCCGGGTCGTAGCAGGTTACCGATTTGACGCCCCAAAAACTCGGGATGTTCGGATAGGTCTTGCCGTTGCTCAGTTCGATCTTCATCGGTCCGTACTGTCGGCCCTTGCCTGAGCCGTAATCGAGGATGGTGCGCGCGCGGAGCGCCTGAATGATCTCGTAGATGTGTTGGGCGTGCTTGGGCAGGCTGCGTCCGTCAAACGTCTCCGCTGCGGGAATGTTTTGCGCCAAGGCGCCATGCTCGTGCATGTCCCTGTAGTAACCGATGAGTTCCTTGTAGCGCGGGCTCGGATTCTCGCGGGAATAGGTGGTCATGACGTGTCCTGCCGGTTTTATTGCCGTGGCCGGCACCGTAACAGGCGCGGTCCCGGCGGGCTAGTCGGAATTGCCCGGCAGCGGCATCAGATGCTGTTCTTCTTGGTCTTCACCTGCGGGTCCGGCTGCGGTTCCTTGCCGAACTTGTCGAGCAGTTCATCGAAAAATTTCTTGGTCTTCTGCGCCTGCTCCTCGAGCCACGGCTTGGCCTTGTCGTAGGCGACGCCGGCATCGCAAGCTGCATAGAGGCCGGAACATCTGGCAACGCAAGGCGCGCGCTTGGCGGCATCGTCCTTATGATCGGTGTTGCAGCTTGTCTGGCATTGGTCGAATTCGTGCCCGCACTGTGCCGAGGTGCGGTTGTCGGCCGTCGCCGTCGCCGCCGGCGCAAGCACGAGTGTCGAAATTACGAGGAAAATCATTCGCTTTTTCATTCCTTGCCTCGTGTTATCTAGCTCGGATCAATTTACTCCACGTTGATCCGGTTTGCCAAATGTCGCGGAAGCGCGTTAGCGCCCAAGGTTTAGGCGACGTACGAGCTTTTTAATAGTTACGAAAGCCAAACGAACTGGGCGAAACTAAGGTGTTCTCAAAAGCTGCTGCACCGACTGAGCTATGTCGACATCAGTGCTCAAATATATAGAATACGTCTCATGCGGGCCGAAAAAGAAAAATATGGTTGAGTTGAAATGTCCAAGTTACCAATAGAGCAAACACTTAGGCGCGCAAAGTCACATGTCCGCAAAGGCGAGATCGCCCAGGCGCGCGCGCTGTTCTCGGCAATACTCGCCGAATTTCCCAACAACGTTACGGCTAAGCAGGAACTCGCCAAATTGGACAGTAATGGAATGGGTTTGGCGGTAAATCCGCCACAGGCGCAGGTTGATCATTTGCTTGAGCTCTACAACGGCGGGAAATTGCCTGCGGTCCTAAACCAGGGCCAGGCGCTCGTCGCCAAGTTCCCCAATTCAATTATGCTGTGGAATATTTTGGGTGCGGTGTATGCACAGTTAGGACATGACGATGCTGCACTCACGGCATTCCAAAAAATGGTCGAACTCGCTCCGACGCTGCCCGATGCGCATTACAACCTCGGTAATATTCTGATTCAAATGGGCCGGCAGGACGAAGCGATTGTGGCTTTTCGCCAAGCGATCGAATTGCGGCCCGATTTCGCAGAGGCGCTTAACAACCTGGGTAACATCCTTCTTGAGCAGGATCGTCTAGCTGAAGCCATCGCCACCTATCGGCGCTTGATCAGTGTTCGGTCGACTTATGCTGAGGCCCACAACAACCTCGGCGTGGCGTTTCGAAAGCAAGGTAACCTTCCTTCAGCAGTAGCGGCCTACAGGCGCGCTATCGAGCTTAGGCCGGATTACGCCGAAGCATACTTACACCTTGGTAACGCTTTGTCCGAACAAGGGCAGCACGACCAGGCAGTCGATGTCTACCGATACGCCATCAAAATCCGACCGCAATACGCCGAAGCCCATACCAACCTCGGTAGCGCATTCGCGGCACAAGGCCGGCTCAAAGATGCGCTTGCAGCACATCGGTGTGCCATCGAAATTTCGCCTGATTACGCTGATGCCCATTACAACATGGGGCTGGCGTTAAAGGCGTTGGGGAACATCACTGAGGAAGCCGCCGCTTACCGAAGAGCTATCGAGCTTCGGCCCGACTTCGTTGAGGCGCACTACAACTTGAGCGTAACGATGAGCGAGCAGGGCGCGCTCAACGACGCGTTCGCTGAGTGTAAACGTAGCATCGTGCTCAAACCGGATTTTGCTGAAGCCTACAATAATTTGGGCACTGTGTTACGCAGGCTGGGTAGGCTAGACGAGGCGACGACCTCTTTCCAACGCGCCATCGACTTGAAGCCAGAATACGTCGAAGCTTACTATAACATTGGCAACGCGCTGGCCGAGCAAGGTAATATCGCCGAAGCCATAGCTGCCTACCGCCATGCACTAAAGGTCAAGCCAGATCACGCACAGGCGGAAGCGCAGTTGCTGCACCAGAACGCACATATCTGCGACTGGCGCGGCTTAGAATATTTAGCAATCCCGCCAAGCAGCCTTGGTATAAATACACAGGCCGTGCCGCCGTTCACTATGCTATCAGTCGAAGACGACGCTGAGCGGCAGATGTTGCGGGCAAAGGTGACGGCGCGCGAAAAATACCAACAGGAGCCGTTGTCGCTGCCAAGCAAGCTGAAACGAAAACATGAAAGGTTGCGCATCGGCTATTTCAGTGCAGATTTCCACGATCATGCTACGCTTTATCTACTTTCAGGCGTGCTACGCGAGCACGATAAGTCGAGCTTCGAGATATTTGCCTACAGCTTTGGCCGCGTTCGTCACGGAATCATGCGAGACAATGTGATCAACGAGGTCCACCATTTTGCTGACGTAACCGACATTTCCAATCGCGACATTGTCGAATTGGCGCGCCGGCATGAGATCGATATCGCGCTCGATCTGAAAGGATACTCTCGGGATAATCGTTTCGAGCTATTTCAGTACCGTCTCGCGCCGATCCAAATGAATTACCTCGTCTATCCGGGAACTTTGGGTGCCGAATGTATTGATTACATCGTTGCCGATTCTGTCTTAGTTCCCGATGATTTGCGCTGCTTTTATACCGAGAATGTCATCTATATGCCGCATAGCTATCAGCCTAACGATAACAGGCGGATGATCGCTGCGACCAAGACGACGCGTGCAGATTTCGGCCTCCCGGAAGGCGCTTTCGTTTTTTGCTGCTTTAACAACAGTTATAAAATAAGTTCCCGCGAATTCGATATTTGGATGCGACTGCTTGCCCAAGTCGAAGGAAGCGTATTGTGGCTCCTTCAGTCGACCCGTTGGTCACAGCAAAATCTACGCAACGAGGCTGGGAAGCGTGGCATCGAGTCGTCTCGGCTGGTATTCGCCGGCAGGCTTGGGCACGAGGAGCATCTGGCCCGGCACAAACATGCGGATCTGTTTATCGATACCTTTAATGTCAACGCTCACACAACTACGAGCGATGCGCTTTGGGCGGGCCTCCCGGTGGTGACGAAAATTGGCCAGCAATTTGCTGCGCGAGTTTCTGCCAGCTTGCTGACGGCTGTCGGCCTGCCCGAATTGATCGCGAATTCAGAAGAAGAATATGAGGCGAAAATACTTGAGCTTGCTCGTGACCATCAGAAGCTGGCCGGGATAAGGACTAGGCTCTCTGCTAACCGGACTACGATGCCGCTGTTTGACACCGTTCGATACACTCGTAATTTCGAAGCTGGAATGCGCGCGGCTTTCGATCTATATGCCGAAGGCAAGGATGCGCAAGATATCGTGGTCAGAGAAAAGGGGGCGTAATTTAGCTAAGCCCCCCGAGGCAGTTCATTCCACGGTGACGGAATGT
>JAYOXJ010000062.1:0-13661 GCA_038152725.1 Rhodospirillaceae bacterium | reverse complement strand
GGTGGAGCCACCGCCTCCGCCTCCGCCGCCGGTGGCGCCGCCACCGCCCAGGCCTGCGCCGGGGCCGGGCACAAGGTGGCGGTCAATTACGTCGCCAGTGCCAAAGCCGCCGAGAGCGTCGTCGAGGCCATCCGCGCCGGCGGCGGCACCGCCATCGCCGTCAAGGCCAACACCGCCGACGAAGCCGAGGTCATCGCCATGTTCGAGCGGGTCGAGCGGGAACTTGGACCGGTCACCGGCCTTGTCAACAACGCCGGCATCCACGGGCCGCGGGCGCGGCTCGACCAACTCAGCGCCGCCGAGATCGACGATGTGCTCGCCATCAACGTCAAGGGCTGCTTCCTCTGCGCGCGCGAGGCGGTCAAGCGCATGTCCAGAAAGCATGGCGGCAACGGAGGCGCCATCGTCAACGTGTCGTCGGGTTCCGCGCATCTAGGCGATCCCGGCAACGGCGTCATCTACGCCGCCTCGAAGGGCGCGGTCAATTCGCTGACCATCGGACTTTCCCAAGAAGTCGTCGGCGAGGGCATCCGCGTCAACGCCGTCGCGCCCGGGCTCACCGAGACCGACATGCCGCCCAAGGACAAGATCGCCCAAGGTGCCAAGACCATTCCCATCGGCCGGGTCGGCCAGCCGCACGAAATCGCCGCCGCCATCCTCTGGCTGCTCTCCGATGAGGCGAGCTACGTGTCGGGTGCCAACATCCGCGCCGCCGGCGGAAAGTTGTGAGCGCACCGGAAATCCTTTTCGACGGCCCGAAGGCCGCTCCCCTCACCATCTGCCTCGCGCACGGCGCCGGCGCACCGATGGACAGCCCCTTCATGCAGGCCTTCGCCGAAGGCATCGCGGCCAGGGGCTTCCGTGCCGCGCGCTTCGAGTTTCCCTACATGGCCGAGCGTCGCAAGTCCGGCCGCAAGAAACCACCCGACCGAACGCCGGTGCTGCTGGAAAGCTGGCGCACGGCCATTGCAAAACTTGGCGGGCCGGAACAGCTGATCATCGGCGGCAAGTCCATGGGCGGGCGCATGGCGTCACTCGTTGCCGACGAGATCGGCGTCACCGGCCTGGTTTGCTTGGGTTACCCATTCCACAGCCCCGGTAAACCGCCCGGCCCCAATCGTCTCGAACACCTCGAAGCGCTCAAGACACCGAGCTTGTTCTGCCACGGCACACGCGACCCGTTCGGCACCAGCGACGAGGTGCCGGGTTACAAGCTGAGCAAGCGCATCAAGCTGGTTTGGCTGCAGGACGGCGACCACAGTTTCGTTCCGCGCAAGAAATCCGGCCTCACCGAGGCTGAGAATTGGGACCAGGCGCTTGACGCCATCGAAAACTTCGCGAGAGGGTTGCGGCTTTAAGAGGCGTATTGGCCAAGCGGCGGAAAACCCTGTATGACGCGATTCGCCTAGTACCAAAAACAAGATGAAGGGTTAAACCATGTTTCTCCGCCGCGCCTTCGTGCCTGGCGCCGTTGTTGCTTTGGCATTGAACCTCGCAACGCCATCCGCATTCGCTCAGTCTTCCGGCTTCTATGTCGGCGCTGGACTGGGTCTCGGGGCATTCAACGCGACGCCGATTTCACCGGATCCGGCATCTCGGCCACGGTGGATACCGATCCCGGCATCGTCGGGCTGTTGTCGCTTGGGCATGCCTACGGCAACGGCTTCCGTACGGAGTTCGAATTTTCCGCCAGCCAATCCTCGGTGGATTCGGTCTCGGGTTCGAGCAGTTCCGGCGGCTCGGTGAATACGCTCAGCGGCATGGTGAACGGGCTTTACGATTTCCAGACCGGTGGCCCGCTGAAACCCTACTTGGGTCTCGGTATCGGTGTCTCGCGGCTGCGCTATAACGATGTCACCCCCATCGGCGGCACCGCGATCAGCGATCGCGACACGGTCTTCGCATACCAGGGCATTGCCGGATTGTCCTATGACCTCGGCGACAATGTCGCGCTGACGACCGACTACCGGTATTTCCGCACTGTCGATCCGAGCTTCCACTCGGACTCCGTGGGCACGATCGACAGCGAGTTCAGCGAACATCGCATTATGGTCGGTTTCCGCATCTCCTTCGGCGGGCCGAGCCCGAAACCGAAACCGCTGATGAAACCGATCGCCCAGCCGGCCCCGGCGCCGAAGCCGGAACCGCCGAAACCGGCGCCGGTGGTGGAACCGCCGAAGCCCCAGGTGCCGCGCACTTATCTGGTGTTTTTCGACTGGGACAAGGCCAACCTGCGTCCCGACGCAGTAGCGATTATTCGTGAGGCGGCGGCCAATTCGAGTAAAACCAAGCTGACACGCATCGTCAGCACCGGCCACGCCGACCGCTCCGGTACGGACGCCTACAATATGGGCCTGAGCCAGCGTCGTGCCCAGGCAGTGGCGCTGGAATTGACCCGGTTGGGCGTGCCCAAGACCAGCATCGACGTGGTTTGGAAGGGTGAGCGCGAGCCTTTGGTGCCTACCGGTGACGGCGTGCGTGAACCGCAGAACCGGCGCGTCGAGATCGTCTTCAACTGATTTGAATGTGATGGGTATGGGTGCGGCCGTAACGGCCGCACCAGCCTAACGCGGCCCGTCTAACGCGAGGCGGAAAGCTGTTCGCGCGGCTTGCAGACCCCGAAGCCGTGGTTGTCGCTGAACGTCTGGCTGGCGACGAAACCGGCCAGCATGTGCGGCTGAAGCTGCAGGGTCTTGGAGAACAATGCACCCGCACCGTTGCAATAGTCGGCGGTGTGCAGGCTGCGCAGTGAGGCCTCGTTGGCGAGGCGCGTGACGAAGCGATTGAGGGCCGGCTCTGCGTCGGTGCCGTATAGCCGCTTGAAGATAACCTTCAAAGAATGTCCGCGCGAGGCCAACTCGTCGCCGAACTTGGCAATCACCTGATTGTAGTCGGTGCGGCGCTTGCAGGTCAGCGCGGCGACCATCAATTCGGTTTGGAACAGGCGAACCTTGAGCGGCTCGACTTCCGTGACGCGAAGGCAGTTGCCGGTATCGGCCGCGGTCGGCGCGACTGCCGCCGTCGTCATGACGACGGCAAGAACGGATGCTTTCAAGACGGATCGCGAACCGTTGAAGGCCACTTTATCTCCCCCGCCACGGCCTTTTGGACCGCAGCTCACCAGCGCAATATGCCATGCCGCGATTCCCGAGGCAACCGAAAGCGCGCTAATCGGTTGGCTTTATTGCCCCTTTCGTACTAGCAGCCGACAGCTTAAGATTGTGTCTATGAAACTCGACCACGTCTCGATTCGGACGCCGGAACTGGAAGCGGTTCGCGATTTCTTCTGCGATGTGCTGGAACTGACCCCCGGCGCGCGGCCGCCGTTCTCGTTTCCCGGTTATTGGCTCTATGATGGAGACACGGCAATCGTGCATCTGATCGGGTCCGACGGCCCGGAACCGGCGCCATCCACCGGCGCGGTCGACCATCTGGCATTCAAGGGCGACGGTGCACGCTTCGACGAGATCGTCGGGCGCATCGAGGCTGCCGGCCACGCCTATCGCACCCAGACGGTGCCCAGCGCCGGACTGCGTCAGGTCTTCGTTACCGGCCCGCACGGCGTCGTCGTCGAACTCAACTTTCCTCCGGCGGCTGCTTCCGCCTGATTCCCTCGCGATGCAGCAGGTAGATGCCGGCGGACGTGATGATCGCCGCGCCCCATAGCGTCGTCGAACTCGGCGCCAGGCTCCAAACCAGCGCATCGAAGCCGATCCCCCAGAGGATCGAGGTATAGTTGAACGGGCTGATCAGCGACGCATCGGCAAGCTTGAAGGCATAGGTCATGAGGATCTGGCCGAAGGCGCCGAGCACGCCGGCGACGGCCAGCATCGCCAGCACGTCGATCGGCAGCGGCTGCCACAGCCATGGCATCAGCATTCCGGTGAGTACCGTGCCTGAAACCATGTAATAGAAAACCACCGTATAGGGGCTTTCGGTGCGGCCGAGGCTTCTGAGCACCAAAACCGTCACCGCCCAGATCGCGGCGGCTGCGATGGCGACGAACACCTCCGGGCGGATCGCGGTGGTCGGATTGAGGGTCACCAGTACGCCGATGAAACCGACGAAGATGGCGCCCCAGCGCCTTATGCCGACCTGCTCCTTCAAGATCACGGCGGCGAGCATGGCGACGATCAGCGGTACCGCCTGGGAAATGACCATGACGTCGGCCAGCGGCAGGCGGACGAAGGCATAGAAATAGAGGACGGTGCTGACGATCCCACCTAGCGAACGCGCCGCATGCATCCACGGCCGAGACGTTTTGAGAATCGGCAGTCCGCCCGAATGCACGATAAACGGAACCACCACCAGCGATGCCACCATATTGCGGATGAACGTCACCTGGATCGCATCGTAGCTCGGCCCGATCAGCTTGATGATCACGTTCATGGTGGCGAACACCCCGGTCGATGCCAGCATCATGACGATGCCGGCGATGGGGTTCGGCTGAACGGCGCGCGGCGGAAACACGCGCCCCGCTCCGGCTTATGCGAGTGCCTGGCAGGACGCCTGGATGCGCCTACAGGCTTCCTCGATCTCAGCCATCGAGGCGGCGAACGAAAGCCGGAAATGCGGACTCGTGCAGTAGGCTGCACCGTGCACGGCAGCAACGCCGGCATGTTCGAGCAGGAACATGACGATGTCGCGATCGTTCTGCATCACCTTGCCATCCGGCGTCTTGCGGCCGATTAGGCCGGCACAGTTCGGGAACGCGTAGAAGGCGCCCTCGGGCGTCGTGCAGGTGAGCCCGGCGCAATCGTTGAGCATGGCGACGATGCGGTCGCGGCGTTTCTGGAACTCGGCGGTTCGTTCCCGCACGATCTCATGCGGTCCGGCGAACGCAGCGACGGCAGCCGCCTGCGAGACCGAGCTCGGGTTGCCGGTGCTCTGGTTCTGCAGCTTCGACATGGTCTTGATCAGATCGGCCGGACCGCCGCAGATGCCGATACGCCAGCCGGTCATTGAATAGGCCTTGGAGACCCCGTTCATGGTCAGCGTACGCTCACGCATATGGGGCGCGGCGGCGGCCAGGGTGGCATACTGGCGGCCGTCGAAAATGATGTGTTCGTAAATGTCGTCCGACATCACCAACACGCGTTCGTGGCGGGCAAGTACGTCGCCGAGCGCTTTCAATTCGCTCTCCGAATAGACCGAGCCGGCCGGGTTGTTCGGCGAATTGAGGATCAGCCAACGTGTTTTCGGCGTGATTGCCGCTTCGAGTTGCTCAGGCGTCAGCTTGAAGCCGTTCTCTTCGAGGCACTGAACCACGACGGGTACGCCGTCAGCGAACCTCGCCATGTCGACGTAGGAAACCCAGCAGGGGGCCAGGATGATGACCTCGTCGCCGGGCTCCACCGTGGCCATCAGTGCGTTGTATACGACCTGTTTGCCGCCGTTCGAGGCCATGACCTCATTGGCCGCGTAATCGAGCGCGTTGTCGCGTTTGAATTTCAAGCGGATGGCATCGACCATGGCTGGCGTGCCGCCGACCGGCGTATAGCGCGTCTCGCCACCCTTCATGGCCGCGATCGCCGCCTCGATGACGTGATCGGGCGTGTCGAAGTCGGGCTGGCCCTGGGTCAGGGCGATGATGTCGTGGCCCTGCTGCTTCAATTCGCGTGCGCGTTGGGTCGCGACGGAAGAGGCGGAAGGCTCGATGCGGGTGGTGCGTTCGGCGGCGTGAACCATGAAATTCGTCCTGATCGGAGAGTTGCGGCCCGGCGACGGTTGTATCCCAACCGCCGTGCTAGGCAAGCGCCTTGTCGAGAGCCTCGAAAAAGCGCTCCACGTCGGCCATGTCATTGAACAGGTGCGGCGCCACGCGGATGCCTCCGGCACGTTCGGAAACGTTGACCTTCCATTCCTTCTGCAGGCGCTGGACGATACCGGGCTTGAGCGCACCCCTGGGCTTCATGGCGATGTAATGGCCGACCCGGAATTCGTCGGCCGGCACCGTCCAGCCGCGCGCACGCGCGCCATCGGCGACCGCCTGGGTGAGCGGCTTGGTATAGGCCTGGATCGCGTCCGGCGTCCACAGGCCGAGTTGGGTCAGCGCCTGCACCGCCATCGGCATGAGGATGAAGTTGTTGACCTCGCCCATGTCGTAGCGCCGGGCCCCCTCGTTATAGCCCTCGGGATAGCCGACGCCGGTGGCACTGACGGAAACGCCAGCGTGGTTCCAGCGGTGGAACTCGATCGGCGTGCCCGACTGCCGATGCGGCGCGGCATAGAGGAAGCCCAGGGTATAAGGGCAGAGCAGCCACTTGTAGGCCGAGCAGGCGACATAATCGGGCTGGATTTCCTTGACGTCGAAAGGCATGGCACCGACCGCCTGAGTGGCATCGACCACCAAAGCGATGCCGAGTTCGCGGCAACGTGCGCCGATGGTGACGAGATCGAGTCTTGAACCGTCCGACCAGTGACAGGGGGGAAGCGCCGCGATATCTACTGTTCCGTCGAGCGCTTCGAGCACCGCCTGGGTCCAATCGTCGTTGGCGGGCCGTGCGACAAAATGCAGTTCGCCCCCGACTTCGGCCGCCAGATGCCGCCACGAAAGAACGTTCGACGGAAACTGGTCTTGCAAGGCGATCACCTTGCGTCCCTTACCGAGCGCCAGGTTGCGGGCAGCCGTCTCGACCGCGTAGGAGGTCGAACTGACGATGGCGACGTCACCGGCGCCGGCACCGATCAGTACCGCGAAAAGGCCGCGCAGGCGTTCGGCCTCGGCCGGGGTCTTCGCCAGGTCCAGATTCCAAGGATGGTATTTCCGCCCCAAGCCTTCGATACCGGCGTCGTAGACCGATTTCAGCAGCGGCGAATGAGCAGCAAGATTGAGATAGGTGACATCCAGCGGAATGTCGAAAAGGCTGCGCTGGTTGTCGATCACGTCAGGTTCCTCCCCCGGTTTCGGTTGCCGCCGCTTGACCGCGGCGCACGTGTTCGCGATAGGCTATGTAGGCGACAGCGGAAAAGATCATCACCGCGCCGATCCACATGAACTTGTCCGGCACCTGGTCGAACAGCAGGAAGCCGAACAGCGACATGAACACCAGACGCAGGAAATCCATCGGTGTCACCACGTGAGTTTCGCCGAGTCTCAGTGCCTGGGTAAACAGCAATTGCCCGATACCGCCGAGCCCGCCCAGCAAAAGCAGCCAGGCGTATTGCTCCATCGTCGGCCAAACCCAATGGAAAGTCGCCGGTATCAACGATAGCGGCGTCATCACCAGGGACATGTAAGCGGTGATAGTGATCGCCGATTCGGTCCTGCCCAGGTTCTTGACCATGACCATGCAGGCGGCCCAGCCGGCAGCCGACGTGAGCACCAGGATTTGGCTGAAACCGATCGTCTGCAACCCGGGGCGTAGAATCACCAATACCCCAGCAAAACCGGTCAGGATCGCGGCCCAGCGGCGGATACCGACCTTTTCGCCGAAGGCGAACATGCCGATGATGGTGGCATAGATCGGAGCGGTGAAGGACAGCGCCGTGATTTCGGCCAGGTTTCCGATGGTCAGCGCGGTGAAATAGGCCAGCATGCAGAAGGTGTTGAGCGTGCCGCGTGTCACCAGCAGGCCCAACCGCTTGGTCTTAAGCGGTGCCAGACCGAGCTGCCAGAACCACGGCACCAAAACAACCAGGGCGAAGAGGTTGCGGAAAAAGGCAATTTCGAAGGCATGCATATCCGCCGACACGATCCGGATGCAGATATGCATGCTCGAAATGAACGCCGCATAAGCGGCCATCCAGAGCATGCCTTTCAGGTTGTCGGCCGTGGCGACGTTGGCAGAAACGGAATTCATGAACGCAATCAACCTTACGCCGCTGCCGCGAGTGAGGAAAGCCCGCCCGGCCGGGTGTCGAAATCCGCTTTCCGAGCGTTGACAACGGCGCCTGCTTCGCCTAGTTTCCGCGCTTCCAAGCCCGGAGACGGGCGGAAACGCTAGTGGGAATGGTCCGATGAAGATCAAGAATTCGCTGAAATCCGCCAAGACGCGCGAAAAGGATTGCCGCATCATCCGCCGCAAGGGCCGGACTTATGTGATCAACAAGAAGAACCCGCGTTTCAAGGTGCGCCAGGGCTGAGGCCCGCCGCCAGAGGGCTGGCGCAATCCGGCCTTTTGTGAAACCGCGCCGTATGGCGCGGTTTTTTGTTGGGTTGGGCTATTCCGCGAATTCACAGCTGCCGTGCCGGTATTGCGGGTTTGGCCGGCCCAGCAATCGGCGTTACAGTCATTGGCCGCGGCAGGCAGAATGAAGCAAAAGCGGGATGACGCCTTCGCCGTTGTATGACAAAGTATCGGACGGTTTTTTATATCTAAAGTGCGACATCGGCGAAGTACGGCAGGACTGTCGCCTATGGAATTGACAGGGAACGCGGCGAATTGCCAAGTCCCTGAGGGAGTCGTCGACATGAAGATGCCGAAGCCCGATGAACAGGTCATCGCGCGGCGCGGCGAGATCGTCGCGGCCATGCGCCAGATCGTGCCGGGCGAAGGCGTTATTTCCGACGCGGATGAACTCCGGGCATTCGAGTGCGACGGACTGATGGCTTACCGCCAGCTTCCGATGATCGTGGTGCTGCCCGAAACCACCGAACAGGTATCGCGGATTCTCAAATACTGCCAGGAAAACGACGTCAAAATCGTGCCGCGTGGTGCCGGTACCGGACTTTCGGGGGGCGCACTGCCCTTGGCCGACGCCATTACCGTGGGACTGGGGAAGTTCAACCGTATTCTCGATATCGATTTCGAGAACCGTTGCGTCGTCACCCAGCCGGGTGTCACAAACCTTGCCATCACCCAGGCAGTGGAGCATGCCGGCTTCTATTATGCACCGGATCCCTCCAGCCAGATCGCATGCTCGATCGGCGGCAATGTCGCCGAAAACTCCGGCGGCGTGCATTGCCTCAAATATGGTCTCACCACGAACAACGTCATGGGCGTCGAGATGGTGCTGATGAACGGCGATGTGGCGCGCGTCGGCGGCAAACACTTGGATGCGCCGGCCTACGACCTGCTGGGCGTCATCACCGGCTCCGAGGGCCTGTTGGGCATCATCACCGAGGTTACGGTCCGCATCTTGCAAAAACCGGAGACCGCAAAAGCGGTGCTGATCGGGTTCGCCAGCAACGAGGCGGCCGGCGATTGCGTCGCCGCCATCATCTCCGACGGCATCATTCCCGGTGGCATGGAGATGATGGATACTTTCGCCATCCAGGCGGCCGAGGAATTCGTCGGTGCCGGCTATCCGCTCGACGTCTCCGCGCTCCTGATTGTCGAACTCGACGGTCCGGAACAGGAAGTGACCTTTCTGATTGAGCGGGTTGAGGCGATCGCCAAAGGCGAAGGTGCGAAGTACCTGAAGATCAGTGAGGACGAAGCCGAACGGCTGCGGTTCTGGTCCGGCCGCAAAGCCGCCTTCCCGGCCGTCGGGCGGCTTTCGCCCGATTATCTCTGCATGGACGGCACCATCCCACGTGGACGTCTGGCCGAGGTGCTGACCCGCACGTCGGCATTGTCGGCGAAATACGGTCTTCGCGTCGCCAACGTGTTCCATGCCGGCGACGGCAATCTGCACCCTTTGATCCTGTTCGATTCCAACGTGCCGGGTGAGACTGAAAAGGCGGAAGCCTTCGGCGCCGACATCCTCAAGCTCTGCGTCGAGGTTGGCGGTGTGCTCACCGGAGAGCACGGCGTCGGCATCGAAAAGCGCGACCTAATGGGTGAAATGTTCACCGAGGACGACCTAAAGCATCAGCAACGGCTGAAATGCGCCTTCGACCCCGGCCACCTGCTAAATCCCGGCAAGGTCTACCCTACCCTCCATCGCTGCGCGGAACTCGGCAGGATGCACGTCCACAAGGGCCAGTTGCCATTCCCGAACATCCCTAGGTTTTGAGGCCCAAAATGAGTGAAATCCTGAAACCCGAAAATTCCGATCAGGTGCTCGAAGCCGTCAAGTGGGCGGCTGGTGAAAAGGTACGCCTCGATGTACGGGGCGGGGGCACCAAGGTCGGACTCGGCCGACCCATGGAAGACACCAAGACGCTGGATGTCTCCGGGCTCACCGGCATCACCTACTACGAACCGGCCGAACTGGTGTTGAGTACCGGTGCCGCGACGACCATGGATGATATCCGCCGCGCGCTCTCGGAGAAGAACCAGATCATGGCTTTCGAGCCGCCCGATCTCGGCAGGCTGATGGGCGCCGGGCCCGGCAAGACGACGCTCGGCGGTACGCTGGCTTGCAACCTGGCAGGCCCCAGGCGCATCAAAGCGGGCGCGGCGCGCGACCATTTCCTTGGCTTCCATGCCGTCAGCGGGCGCGGTGAGGTGTTCAAATCCGGCAGCCGCGTGGTCAAAAACGTCACCGGCTTCGATCTCTCCAAGTTGATGGCCGGGTCGCACGGTACACTGGCGGTATTGACCGAAGCCACCATCAAGGTGCTGCCGGCGCCGGAAAAGGTCCGCACTGTTCTCATTCGCTGGGCTCTGGACGGCATCTACGATCACGGCGGCGTCAAGGCGATGACCGACGCGGCCGCCAGCCCACACGAGATATCCGCGGCAGCGCACCTGCCGGCCGCGATCGCCAAGCTTTCGTCCGTCGACTTCGTTTCGGAAACCGGCCGGGCGATCACCGCGATCCGGGTCGAGGGGCCGGGGCCGTCGGTCGAGCACCGCTGCCGCGAACTGCGCGAACTGCTTGCCAAGTATGGTGCCACCGAGGAACTGCACACCGCCAATTCCACGGTGTTGTGGCGCGAAATCAGGGACGTGCATTGCTTCACCCACGAAATGAACCGCCACATTTGGCGCATTTCCGTGCCGCCGTCGCTGGGTTCGCGGGTGGCGCTGAAGATTCTCGAGGGCAATCCCGGCGAGGCGCTTTACGACTGGGCCGGCGGGCTGATCTGGCTGGCGATGGAGCCGCGCCGCAACGACCTCGCCGACGTGGTTAGGCGCTGCACCGCCGAGGTCGGCGGCCATGCGCTTCTGTTCCGCGCGCCCGACGCCTACCGGCGCACCGTTTCGGTGTTTCCACCCGCCGAAGGCGCCGTCGGCGACATTATCAAGCGCATCAAGGAAGGTTTCGATCCGCACGGCATCCTCAACCCGGGCCGCATGTACGAAGGGATTTGACGTCAGTTGCAAACCCTGTTCACCGAGGCGCAACTCGCCGATCCGGGCATCGCCGTCGCAAACGACATTCTCAGGAAGTGCGTGCACTGCGGTTTCTGCACGGCGACCTGCCCAACCTATGTCCTGCTCGGTGACGAGTTGGACAGCCCGCGCGGGCGGATTTATCTCTACAAGGACATGCTCGAGTCGGGCAATGCGCCGACCGAAAAGCTTGTGCGCCATACCGACCGCTGCCTGACCTGTCTGTCTTGCATGACCACCTGTCCGGCCTCGGTCAACTACATGCACCTTGTCGATGAAACCCGCGTCCGCATCGAGAAGGGCTACACCCGGCCGCTGCCGGAGCGCCTGCTTCGCGGCATGCTCGCCTTCGTGTTGCCGCATCCCGGCCGTTTCCGCGTCGCGCTGATGGGTGCTTGGCTGGCCAAGCCGTTCACGGCCTTGATGCCGGGACGTCTCAAGGGGCTGATGAAAATGACGCCGGCGCGCGTCGAGGCGGCATCGCCGATCGACCGCCCCGGCACCCACGCCGCGCAGGGAACCCGAAAAAAACGCGTCATCCTGATGAGCGGTTGCGCCCAGCAAGTGCTGCGCCCGGGCATCAATGAAGCCACCATCCGCTTGTTGACGCGTTTGGGCTGCGAGGTCGTCGTCGCCAAGGGTGCGGGCTGTTGTGGTGCGCTCACCCATCACATGGGCCGCGAACACGACACCCATTCTTCGATCACGGCCAACATTGCCGCTTGGCACGCCGCGCACGGGGAAAAAGCCGTCGACGCCATCATCGTCAATGCGTCGGGGTGCGGCACTACGGTCAAGGATTACGGCTTCATGTTGCGGGGCGACGCGGCCTGGGCCGAGTTCCTGGCCGAGATCGGCATCGACACGGCCACCGGCGCGCTCACCGATGCACCCGTCGTAACCTACCATTCCGCCTGTTCCATGCAGCACGGCCAGAGGCTCACCCGCCAACCCAAGGCACTGTTGCAGACCGCGGGATTCAAGGTGAAGGAACCGCGCGAAGGCCATCTCTGTTGCGGGTCGGCCGGCACTTACAACATCCTGCAGCCAGAAATCTCGACCCAGTTGCGACAACGCAAATTGGGTAATTTGCGCGCTGCTGGCGGCAGCGTCATCGCTACCGGCAACATCGGCTGTCTGGTGCAGCTGTCCGGCGGCGATGGTAATGGCCCGGCGATACCGGTCGTCCACACGGTGGAACTCCTCGACTGGGCGACCGGCGGCCCGAAACCTACCGGCATTTCCTGAGGTCTCGGCATGGTTCGCGCCCGCCTCGTTATGGTGTTGGTCGCAATCTCGCTGACGGTATCAGCGGCGCCGTCTCAGGCCACGGCGGACCAGAACAGCCCGCGCGTGATCAAACTCCTCGACCAGTTGGGCCGCGCCAAGACGCCGATGGAAGCAGAGGAACTCGAAGGCAAGATCTGGAAGCTCTGGATCCATCATGAAGACGCGGCTATCCAGCGCTACATGGCGATCGGCATCTCGGCCATGACCACCGGCAACCTGGAGGTGGCGTTCAGCGCCTTCGACCATATCGTCGGCATGGCGCCGGACTTCGCCGAGGGCTGGAACAAGCGCGCCACCGTGAACTACATGATGGAACGATTGGGCGCATCCATGCGCGACATCGAACACACGCTGGCCCTGGAACCGCGTCACTTCGGCGCGCTCTCCGGCATGGGCCTGATCTTCGATGCAATCGATAACCCCAAAGCGGCCGCCGACGCCTGGGAGAAAGCGCTTACGGTGCATCCGTTCCTGCCGGGTGTCCGCCAGCACATCAAGGAACTCAGGGTCCGCGAGAAAGGCCGGCCGATCTGATACCGGCTCTTGCCGGCCCGCGCCGGTTCCGCCACACTCGCGGACCTAGCCATACCACGGGAGGGTTTATGGCGCCGAAGACTTCACTGGCCGCGATTATCGACGATGGTTTCGTCGATCAGTTGCGCGCCGTCGTCGGTGATCGGTTGAGCACGGCACTGTCCGTCCGCGACCAGCATGGCCACGACGAATCCTACCATCCGAGCGAGCCGCCCGACGTCGTAGTGTTCCCGGAATCGACGGAAGAGGTGCAAGCCGTCGTCCGGCTCTGCGCGACCGAGAATGTGCCGGTCATTCCGTTCGGCACCGGCACCTCGCTGGAGGGCCACGTGGCGGCCCGCAACGGCGGCGTGTGCATCGACGTGACGCGGATGAATGCCGTGCTTCGCGTCGGCGTCGAGGATCTCGACGTCACCGTCCAGCCCGGCGTTACCCGCAAGCAACTCAACGAATACCTGCGCGACACCGGCCTCTTCTTCCCGGTCGATCCGGGCGCCGACGCCTCGATCGGCGGCATGGCGGCGACCCGGGCCAGCGGCACCAATGCGGTACGCTACGGCACCATGCGCGAGAATGTGCTTTCCCTGGGCGTCGTACTGGCAGATGGCCGCTTCATCCGCACTGCCGGGCGGGCGCGAAAATCGGCCGCCGGTTACGATCTCACGCGCGTCT
>JAYOXJ010000061.1:2631-13727 GCA_038152725.1 Rhodospirillaceae bacterium | reverse complement strand
AGGAAATGCCGAGCGTCCCGACCTGCTCGCACCAGGGCTGGTCGGCGATCCAGGCGACGGTGTCGCGGCCGTCGTCGGCCTCGTTGCGCAGGAACTCGAAGCGTCCTTCCGACATCCAGCGTCCGCGCACGTCCTGGATGGCGTAGACGTAGCCGCGCTTGGCGAAATAGCGCCCGTTCAAGGTATAGAGCAGCCGGTCCTTGTTGTAGGGGCCGCGCTCCAGCAACACCGGCCACGGGCCCGGCAGCGCCTCGCCCGCCAGCGCCGGGCGGTAGAGGTCCATGTAGAGGGTCACGCCATCGGCCATGACGACGGCGACATCGTACTCGACGATGCAGTCGTACTGCTGCCAAGAGCCTTCGTATCCAGGCGTCGGCGGGGTCATTCGCGCTGCTATATCCCCGGTCCCTACTCCGCCGCGCGCACGGCGGCCGACGCACCCTCGATCATGTCGGAGATGCATTTGGCATCGCCGACGTCGTCCAAGGTCATCAGCCGTTCGTAGAGCGGCAGCACATCTGCCGGCGCGACGGCACGGAGCGCGCAGTCCTGGAACTTTTCGTAAAGCTCATCCCCGGTCATCGGATAGGCCGGACCGCGCAGCACGTCGCCGTCGGCGAGGTACTGCAGCCGGGTGCCGTCCTTGAGCGTCACCGTGACCTCGGCGCCGTAACCGTCGTGCGCCGGGTCGGCCATGTCGGGATGGATGCCGGTGGTGGTCTTGGCCATCAGCGCGCGCGCGGCGGCATCGTTCTCGGCGCCACCCTCGAAATGCTGCAGCCGGACGGCGCCGTCGATGAGCGCACGGGCGACGCAGTAATGCACCGAGAACTTGGCTTCGAGGCCCGATTTCGGGCCCGGGTTGTTGGTGTGCGGCAAGCGCCGGGGCGTCGTCAAAATCTGAATCGCTTCAACGGACTCGGGCGCGATCTTGTGACGGCGCCGCAACTCCAGCATGGCGTTGATGGCGCCATGGGTGGAGCCGCAGCAGGGGTACTGTTTGAGGTTGGGCCCGGGCGACGTCACGTCCCAGGGCTTGGCCCATTCGGCGAGGCCCCTTTCCATGTCGTGCGCGCCCTCGCCGTTGAACACCTGGAGGAAACCCTGGTGGTGCTCGAAGGCGGCGGCGTTGCCGGTGAAACCGTCCCGCGCCAGCAGGCAGGCGAAGACGCCGTTGCGCACGCTGTGGCCGACATGCAAGGGCTTGGTCATGGTACCGAAGTTGGCCTTCACCCCGCTCGCCAGCGAAACCGCGATACCCAGCGCCGTCGCGGTTTGTTCGGGATCGAGGCCGAGCAGGCGGGCGGATGCCGCAGTGGTGCCGAAAATGCCGAGCGTCGCCGTCGGGTGCCAGCCCTTCTCGTAGTGGAAATGGTTCACGCCACGGCCGATGCGGGTTTCGGCCTCGAACCCGGCGACGTAGGCCAGAATGACGTCCTTCCCGGAAATTCCGCCCGCTTTTCCGTCACCGGCGTCGGCAACGGCGAAGATCGCCGGCACCAGCGGCACCGACGGGTGGCCGCCGATGTGATTGTTGACGTCGTCGAAGTCGAGCGCGTGCGAGGCGACGCCGTTGATCAGCGCCGCATCGAGGATCGAGGTGCGCGGACCACCGTAAGCAAGGGCCGGCCCCGGCGCCTCCGCGACACCGGGCAGGCCCATGGCGATCCGCGTGCAGGGTTCGGGCACGCCGGCGAGCGTGCAGGCGATGGTGTCGAGAATGCCGATCTTGGCCCAATGCACGGCGTCCAGCGGCAGATCGTCCCAGCGGACGGCATGGATTTTATCGGCCAGACGGCGTGCGATGGTGGTCATGATGGCGTGTCCTCCCGGCGCGAAGATTGCGCCAGCCGGGCCGGTGCCGCAATACCCCGGCGGTCATTTCCGCACCTCAGGCGCGCCGTGATAGTCTTTGGCGTTGCAGGGCCTCGAGTTCGAGCCGGCTATGGCGGTTGAAATTGAACGAGACGATCTTATTGACGGTCTCGCCATCGTCCGAGATCGGCAGCCGCAGGAACCAGAAAGTGAAGGTATCCTCGGCGTCGCCCGATGCGACAACGGTAAACCAGGATGCACGCCGGCTGGCGAGGACGGCATTGAACTGGTGGGCGGCAGATTCCGCCAATTCCTCAGGCCGGAAGTCAAAAATGCTTTTGCCGGTCATGTCGAACTGGTGGAGTTTGACCCGGGCGGTGCCCCAAAACCGGTAGACGAAATCCCTACCTCCGTCGATCACGTCGACGACGGTGCACCTTGGCACGACGGCAGGATCGACTTCGTCGAGGTGAAATTTGTTCCAAGCCGGCGCAAACCGCCCGTCACAAGCGTTTCTCCAATAGTCGAGAACGCCCGTCAGTTCGGCAGGCATGTCGGACGCTGCAGCGTCCACGACCGTGTCTTTGAAATTCAACGCCATGCGAAGCCACGCCTATTTACGCCGAAACGTTCCCTCAAGGCATGACGATTATCGTTGTTCCCTATAATTTAGGATGCAGCCCGCTTTGTACCAAGCAAAATGCTGAAATAGCCGGATAAAATTAACCCAGCCGCGACGCCAATGCCGTCGCCAGCCGCGCCAAGCCGTCGTTGGTCTCGCGTTCGGAAAATCCGGTGTAGCCGAGCACCAAACCCTGGCGTAGGGCGCCGGATTTGGCATTTCCGCCGGCGTAATAGCTGGAAAGCGCCGGCGCCGAGATGCCGGCCGCATCGGCGCGCGCCGCCGCCGCGCGGTCGCTCAGATTCAGGCTCGGGTCGAGCCCGACCACCAAATGCATACCGGCCTCGTCGGGTTCGGCGCAGAGCATGCCGGCGCAATGTCGCCTGAGCGCCGCCAGGAAATACACCTGCCGTTCGGCGTAGAGCGCGCGCGTGCGCCGCACGTGGGCGGCGAAGTGACCCTCGGCGATGAATTCGGCGAGCACCGGCTGCAGCCCCAGCGCCGGTGCGTCGTCGAGGACCGAGCGCATGGCGAGGAACGGCGCCACCAGGGCTTCGGGCAGGATGGCGTAGCCGAGCCTGAGGCCCGGAAACAGCACCTTGGAAAAGGTGCCGACGTAGATCACCCGGCCGCCGTCGTCCAAGCCCTGCAATGCCGCCAACGGCTTTCCGGCGTAGCGGTATTCGCTGTCGTAGTCGTCTTCGAGGATCCAGCTTCCCGCGCCGCGCGCCCAATCGAGCAGTTCGAGCCGACGGCCGAGGCTCATGGTGGCGCCGGTAGGGTACTGGTGCGACGGTGTCACCGCGCAAAGCCGGGCCTCCGGCGCGCGGCTCCGTCCTGCGGCGACGTCGAGACCCTCGGCATCGACCGGCAACGCGACGATCTCCGCCCCCGTCGCGGCGAAGGCGCCGCGCATACCGGCATAACCGGGGTCCTCCATCCAGACCTGGTCGCCCGGCTCCAACAAAAGGCGCGCGATCAGATCGAGGCCCTGTTGGGCGCCCGAAGTGATCATCACCTGCCCGCCCGAGCAGTTGACGCCGCGAACGGCGGCGACATAGGCGGCGATGGCGTCGCGCAGGCCCTGGTGGCCAGCAAGCGCGCCGCCGCCGACACCGGCACGCGGCGGGTGGCGCCACAGCCGCCCGGCCAGCCGGCCCCAGACGTTCCACGGAAACTGCTCGACCTCGGGAAGGCCCGGACGGAAGGTGCGCTGATCGCTGCGGGTGCGTTGGCGCATGCTGTCGAGACGCGCCGCCAGGCCGGAAATGCGGAGCGCCGGACCCGCCGCCTCCCGCTCGGGCCGGGTTTCCGGCTTGGCGCCGCGCGCACTCAGCAGCTCGTCCGGCAACACCGCCGAAACCCGCGTGCCGGAGCCGACGCCGCCCTGGGTGTAGCCTTCCTGGCCGAGCATGTCGAAGGCGGTCAGCACGGTATTGCGCGACACAGCCAGTTCCGCCGCCAGCCCCCGGGACGACGGCAGCCGCGTGCCCGGCCGGAGCCGCCCGGCCAGGATGGCGAGACGGATCTGGTCGTAAATCTGGCGATAGGCGGGCTCGTCCCCGCGCTTGTCGAGCGCGAGCGCCAACAGCGGTGTTTTCGAGGGGCGCGACGGAGTCATGGCAATGGCCCTATGAAAAAATCAAAACCGGCACTTTTTAACAGGCCAATAATCGCTTAGCTTGCCGCCCGATTCAACACGCCGAAATGGGGAACGGAGCCCATGACCGACAGCTACAAGCCAACCAAGAAAACCAAGGTGAAAAGGCTCTTCAAGCGGGCCGCCTACGACAAGGAAACCGTGCACGCCATTCTCGATGCGGCGCTGCTCTGCCACGTCGGCTACGTCATCGACGGCCAGCCGTTCGTGACGCCGACCATCCACTGGCGCGAGGGCGAGCGGCTCTATTGGCACGGCTCCGCCGCCAGCCAGGCGCTGCGCGTACAGAAGACCGGCTTGCCGGTCTGCGTCACGGTGAGCATGCTGGACGGCCTGGTGCTGGCGCGCTCGGGCTTTCACCACAGCGTCAATTACCGCTCGGTCATGGCCTTCGGGCAGGCCAGCGCGGTCGAGGACCCCAAGGCCAAGGAACACCACCTCGACATGCTGATCGAGCGCATCGCGCCCGGCCGCATCAAGGAAATCCGCCCGGTGACCAAGCAGGAGCTCAAGGGCACCACCGTGGTCGGCATGGACCTGAACGAGGTCGTCGCCAAGGTCCGTACCGGCCCGCCGGTCGACGACGAGCCCGATTACGACCTCGACGTCTGGGCCGGCGTGCTGCCGATCCGCCAGACGCTCGGCGAGCCGGTCCGCGACCCCAAGCTGAAGAAGGGCATCCGCGCGCCCAAGTATCTGAAAACCTTCAAGATCGGCTGAGGAGGCCCGCCATGAAGGACGGCACCGAAACGCTCAAGCTCGAGGACTGCGTCAACGAGGTCTGCCCGTGGTCGGGCAAGCCCGTGCAGGCCGACTCCCTGACCCGCTATCAGGGCCAGGTCGTCGGTTTCTGCAATCCCGGCTGCAAGGACAAGTTCGAGAAGGCCGTCACCATGTTCGACGGCATTCTTGCCAACCACTGAACGGAAAACCGCAATGCCCGTCATCATCCGCGAACCGCTACCGGCGGACCGCCTGCAGTGGGAGGTGCTGTGGGCGGGATACAACGGCTTTTACGAACGCAAGGGCCCGGCCGCCGTGCCGGCCGAGGTGACGGAGACATTGTGGCAGCGAATCTTCGACCTGGGCGAGCCGGTGCATGCCCTTGTCGCCGAACTCGATGGCCAGGTTGTCGGTATCGTCCACTACCTATTCCATCGCAACACGACGATGATCCGGCCGGTTTGCTATCTGCAGGATCTGTTCACCGCACCCGAGGCGCGGGGACGTGGCGCCGGTCGCGCATTGATCGAGGCAGTCTACGAGCGCGCCCGCCAGGTCGGCTTGCCGCGCGTCTACTGGCATACCCACAAGACCAACGCGACCGCCATGGCGCTCTACGACCAGGTCGCCGACAACTCGGGTTTCGTCGTCTACCGCAAAAGCCTCGCCTAAGCCGCTACGGCAAGGCGTCTATCCTCTCGCCCGCAAAGCGTCCGCGTTGAAGACGCGGTCGTCGGTGATCTTGCCGTCGAACACGTCGAGGATATTCTGCATCGCCATGCGCGACATCTCGCGCACGGCGCAGTGCGACGCGGCACCCGTGTGCGGCGCCAGGATGACGTCGTCGCGCTTGAGTAACGGACCGAACACCGGATCGTCCAACGGCGGCGGCTCGACCGAAAACACGTCCAGCCCGGCCCCGGCGATACGCCCCGCCTCGAGCGCTGCGAGCAAGGCCTTTTCGTCGACGACGCCGCCCCTGGCCGCGTTGATCAGAACGGCGCCCGATTTCATGGTCTCGAATTCAGCTGTCGAGACGATGTGGCGCGTGGTCTCGTCCAAGGGAATGTGCAGCGTGATGAAATCGGCTTCGGCCAAGGCATCGTGGAAATCGGTGACGAACCGGCAGCCGATCTTCGCGGCATCGTCGCCATAAGGCAGCACGTCGGCGACGACGACCTCCATGCCGAAGGCCTGCGCGCGCGGCGCCACCTTGCGCCCGACCCGGCCGAAACCGACCACCAGCATCACCGCGCCTTCGAGGTCGGAGGCGATCAGTCGCATCCGCCCGGCGAAATCGCCGGTGCGCACCGCCTTATCGACGGCGGCGAGCCTTCGTGACAGTGACAGCACCATGGCCATGGTGTGTTCCGCGACCGACGAGCTGTTGGCACCGGCGGCGATGGCGACGGGAATGCCGCGTGCGGTCAGATGCGCGACATCGACGTTGTCGCAGCCGACGCCGTGACGCGAAACGACCTGCAAATCGGGCGCCAGCGCCAAAATATCGGCCGGAAGCTGGGCGATGCGCACGGCGACGCCATGGACGCCCGGCATGTGGCGGGCCAGCGTCTCGGGGCGCGCGTCCTCGGCGACGACGAATTCCACGTCGGCGCGACGGCGCAGCAGATCGAGGCCGATGTCGTGCATGGGCTCGGTGACGAGCACCCGTTTCGTGTTCGTTGCCATGGCAATGCTCAGGTCGCGGCGGAGGACTTGGCTTCGGAAGACTGGGTTTCGAAAAACTTGTTCCGCACGATCGACTGGCTCTCGTAGATCGAGCCGGATTTCAGCGGGCCGGGGTACGGCAGCCGGATCGGCGCCGGCACCACGCGCGGCTCGTTGGTCGGCTCCCCGGCGATCATGGTGGAAACGTAATCCTCCCAACAGCTCTCGCGCGTCAGGCCGCGGATATCCCAGGCGTCGGCGGCGGCGACCTGATAGAGCAACAGCCGGCGGTCCCTGCCCGACGTATTCCGCGCCGAGGCGTGCATGGTCCGGACATGATGGAAGCTGCAGGCGCCGGCCTTTCCGGTAATCGCCTCGGCACCGGCGTAGTCGAGGTCGCAGGCCTCCGGGTCGATGGCGCCGACGAAGCGGCCGTCCTGGTGGTGGTCGAAAGTCGGGCCGCGGTGCGATCCCGGAATGCAGAGAAGCGGGCCGTTTTCCACGGTCATGTCGTCGAGCATGACGCCGACGGCGAGCACGTCGTCGTTGGTGTGCGGATAGAACGCCCAGTCCTGGTGCCATTCTACCGGCGAGCCGTAGCCGGCCGCTTTCAGGTTGATCTTGGAGCCGTGCATGCGGAGGTTAGGGCCGAGCAGCGCCGTCAACGCCGCGATCAGGCGCGGCGTCTTGGCCAGGCGGTTAAATACCTCGATCTTGCGGAACGGCTCCTTGATGCGGCGGACCTTGGGTTCCGTCGGCGTGTGGCTGGGTTCCAGGTCGTAGATGTCGGTGTGGTCGGTCAGGCCATGCGCGCCGGCGACGAGATCGTCCAGCGCATCGCTCATCTCGCGCACTTCTTCCGGCGAATAGATGCCCTCGACGACGATGAACCCCTTGTCGCGGTAGGCGTCGAGCTGGGTGGCCGGTATGGCGTCTGTGGCTTCGGACATGGTGGAGTCGGGCATGGCGTTCGGTACCGATGTTGGTGAGCGGTTTTCGGATGATCGCCAGGATCGGGCCCGGGTGCAAGTGCCGCCCGGCCGGCGCCGGCGTCCGGGTTATCCCTTGCGGGCCAGCACCAGTTGCGTCTGGCTGACGACGGCGGCGGTCTTGCCGTCCTCGCGGCGGACGGTGGTCTGCCACACCATCGTGGTGCGGCCGCGGTGGATGGCGCGGCATTCGGCCAGCGCCTTCTGACCCGCCGGGATGGCTGAGATGAAGTTGGTCTTGCTCTCGATCGTGGTGGTGTAGAAGCCCTCGGTGAGGTTCAAGCCGGTCGCCAGACCGCCCAGATTGTCGGCCAGCGACATCAGCGCGCCGCCGTGCATGATGCCGTTCCGGTTGCAGAGTTCGGGACGCACTTCGAGCTCGGCGCAGACCACCTCGGTCGTCGCCTCGGTCAGAACGATGCCCAGATAGTCGGCAAAGGGCATCGATATTCCACGCAGCCTCTCGAGGTGATCGTCGGTCATGTCGTCTTTCCGGATTTTCGTTTTATCGGAGTCGTTTACGATTCCAACTTGAGATTTCGCAGCAACTCGTGCGCCGCCGTGGCAGGGTCGATTTCGCGCACGGCTGTCTTTTCCAGGAGCGGCCCAAAGGCGCCCTCGCGCCCGGCCTCGATGCGGTCGCGGACGATGTCCTGGGCCATCTTCAAAACCCGCATCTCGGCTATCTTGCGCTGGCGCGCCTGGCGCTCACCCGACGCATGCAGGTGTTCGCCATGGGCGTCGATGGCGGCGATCAGCTTTTCGACGCCGTCGCCGGTCTCGGCGCTGGTCGGGATCACCGGTACGCGCCACGCACTCGGCCCCCGCCCCGCGAGTCCCAAACCCAGCATCGCCTTGAGGTCGCCGACGGTCTTCTCGGCGTCCGGCCGGTCGGCCTTGGAGACCACGTGCACGTCGGCGATTTCCAGCACGCCGGCCTTGATCGCCTGGATGCCGTCGCCCAGACCCGGCGCGGAGACGACGATCACGGTATGGGCGGCAGTGGCGATGTCGACTTCGTCCTGGCCGACGCCGACGGTCTCGATCAGGACCACATCGAAGCCCGCCGCATCGAGGATATCGGCGGTATCCAGCGCCGCGCGCGCCAGGCCGCCCAAGGAGCCGCGCGTCGCCAGGGAGCGGATGAAGACGCCGTCGTCGGTGGCGAGATCGCCCATGCGCACGCGGTCGCCGAGGATGGCGCCGCCGGAGAACGGGCTCGACGGGTCGACGGCGACGATGCCGACGCGCCGCCCGGTCTTGCGGAGCGCCCACGTCATGGCGCGCACCAGGGTCGACTTGCCACTGCCCGGAACGCCAGTCAGCCCGACAATCTGCGCCTTGCCGGCGTGGGCATATATGCCAGCCAGGTGCTTCCTGTGATCGGCACGGGTCGATTCCGCGAACGACATCATGCGCGCGATGGCACGGGTCTCGCCGGCCAGCACGCGTTTCAGCAGGTCTTCTCCGGTCATGGCGTTCATTCCGCCGCGTCCCTTTCGATGCCCGGCACCATCTGGCGGAGATCGAGGCCGGCGTCGCGGTACTCGGCGCCCAACTCCACGTAGCCCGGGCCGATGCGGTTGATCATGGCAACGTCGCTTTCCGAAACCTTGCGGATGAACCGCGCCGGCGATCCGCCCCACATCTCACCCGCCTTGACGCGTTTGCCGGGCGTCACCAGGGCGCCGGCTGCGACCAAGGCACCGGTCTCGACCACGGAGCCGTCCATGACGGTGGCGTGCATGCCGACCATTGAGCCGTCCTCCAGCGTGCAGGCGTGGATCAGCGCCATGTGGCCGATGGTCACGTCGTCGCCGATGTAGGTGCCGAAGCGGTTGCGGGCGACGTGCACCACGGTGCCGTCCTGGATGTTGGTGTTCTTGCCGATGCGGATCTCGTGGATGTCGCCGCGCAGCACGCAGTGATACCAGATGTTCGAGCGCGCGCCGATCTCGACGTCGCCGATGACGACGGCGGTGGACGCGATGAAGGCGTCGTCGGCGATCTTCGGCTTGAGGCCGCGCACGGAGAGGATATTGCCCATCATCGAGAAGTCTCCAGCCAGTTCCGCATGGCGGCGTTGACGGCGTCGGGACGCTCCAGCGTCGCCAGATGCCCGCAGTGCTCGATCACCTCGAGTGTGGAACCTGGAATACCGGCGGCGATCTCCTCGTGCAAGGCGAGCGGCGTCAGCGCGTCCTGGCGCCCGCACAGCACCAGCGTCGGGCACTTTATGCGGCCGAGGTTGGGCCGCTGGTCGCGGCGCTCGATGATGGCCTTCTGCTGGCGCGCATAGGCCTCGACGCCGACGTTGGCGGCGGAGGCGCGGATGGTTTCCCAGAGCGTCTTGTCGGAGTGGCGGTCGGGATGGATGAAATTCGGCAGATGTTCTCCGACCACCGCCGCGAAGCCTTCCGGACCGGAGACCGCGCGCGTCACCAGGGCCTGGCGCGAGGCAGAACGCTCCGGCGTGTCGGCATGAGCCGACGTATCCAAGAGCGCCAGGCGTTCGACCCGCTCGGGCGCCATGAACATCGTCTCCAAGGCGACGTAGCCGCCCATGGAAAGACCGGCCAAGGCGAATCGCGCCGGCGCCGCATCGAGCAGTCGCTTGGCCATGCCGGCGATCGAATTGTCGCGGCGCGTATCGGCGACGCTGCAGGCGGCGATATCGGCCAGGGCCGCCATCTGCGGCGCCCACAAGGCTTCATCGCACAGCAGGCCCGGCACGAAGATCAGCGTGGTCTTGACGGTCATGCTTGGTCTCCGGGGGGTCGGTCAAGCAGCACCCTAGCCCGCCCGGACCGGCCCGCCAAGCGCGCGCAGGCGCGGAAATCCCGCAGGAAAACCCAAAGAAAACTCAAGTAAATCGCCGTGGCGAACATTGACATGAGGGGTTAAAACCCTAATATCCCTCGCAACATGCGTTATTCACCGGCATTGAGCCGCCTGAGCGGCATGGGAACGCCCCGGTATTCATGACCTTTTCCGATCTTGGACTGAGCGAAGACCTTCTCCGCGCCATCGCTGACGCTGGCTACAACGAGCCGACGCCGATCCAGGCGCAGGCCATCCCCTACGTGCTGATGGGCCGCGACATCTGCGGCTGCGCCCAGACCGGCACCGGCAAGACGGCGTCGTTCACGCTGCCGATGATCGACATCCTGGCGTCGGGCCGCGGCAAGGCGCGCATGCCGCGCTCGCTGATTCTGGAGCCGACGCGCGAACTCGCCGCCCAGGTCGCCGAGAGCTTCGACACCTACGGCAAGTACCACAAGCTGAGCAAGGCGCTGTTGATCGGCGGCGAGAACCTCGCCGACCAGGCCAAGGTGCTGAACCGCGGCGTCGACGTGCTGATCGCGACGCCCGGCCGGCTGATCGACATGTTCGAGCGCGGCTATCTCTTGCTGAACGACGTCAAGGTGTTCGTTATCGACGAATCCGACCGCATGCTCGACATGGGTTTCATCCCCGACGTCGAACGCATCGCCGCCATGCTGCCGCCGCTGCGCACGACGCTGCTGTTCTCGGCGACCATGCCGCCGGCGATCCGCAAACTGGCCGAGAGGTTCCTGCGCAATCCGAAGGAAATCTCGGTGGCGCCGCCGTCGTCGAC
>JAYOXJ010000061.1:0-2621 GCA_038152725.1 Rhodospirillaceae bacterium | reverse complement strand
CCGAAAACCAAGGCGCCCGGCCTCGACCAGAAAATGAAACGCGAAGCGCTGCGCGACCTGATCCGCAAGGAAGAGCCCCGCAACGCGCTGATCTTCTGCAACCGCAAGCGCGACGTCGACATCGTGCAGCGTTCGCTCTGCCGCCATGGCATCGAAGCCGCGCGCCTGCATGGCGACATGGCCCAGCCCGTGCGCATGGAGACGCTGGCAAAGTTCAAGAACGGCGACGTCAAATATCTGGTTTGTTCCGACGTCGCCGCGCGCGGCCTCGACATTCCGGCGATGAGCCACGTCTTCAATTTCGACGTGCCGACCCACGCCGAGGACTACGTGCACCGCATCGGCCGCACCGGCAGGGCGGGCCGCGAGGGCCGCGCCTTCACCATCGCCATGCCGGCGGACATGAAATACCTCCGCGCCATCGAGGACATCATCGGCAAGCCGATCCCCCGGGTCGACGCACCGGCGTCTTCGGGCAGCGATGCCGACACCGCCGTCGAGGACGACGCGGCCGAGGCGCCGAAACGCAGCCGGCGCCGCCGTGGCGGCCGCGACCGGGGCGAGGCCCGCGCCGAGGCACCGAAGACAGATGCGCCGGCAAAGGAAGAGCAGTCCAAGACCGAACCGAAGGCCGAAACCAAGTCCGAGCCGAAGCCGGAACCGAAGTCCGAGCCCAAATCGGAAGCACGGCCCGAGCGGAAGCCGGAGCCCCTCCGCGACGGCAGCCGCGACAACAACAAGGACGACAAGCCGGTGAAGGGCCTGGGCGATCACGTGCCGGCCTTCCTGATGCGCGGCTGAGTGCCCGCCCCCTACACTTTCTGAAATTTAAGGCTGATTTAGAGACTCGCCATGGCGACGCGGACGATGTCGTCGAGCACGGTACGGTCCGGGTTGGCCTTGCCGATCACCATGATACCGTTGACCGTGCTGGTGAGATAGCGCGCCAGGGAGAGCGCGTCGCGCGTCGGCGAGATGGCGCCTTCCAGCTGCGCGCGGCGCACCAGCCGGAGGAAGGTCTCTTCCATGACGCCGAAACCGGCGCGCAGACGCTCTGCGGCCTTGTCGTCGACCGGACCGATCTCGACGGCGCAGTTGTTGAGGAAACAGCCCCGCCGGCCGTTGGGTTCCAGGATGCGGTCGACGGCGCGGCCGAGTACGGCGGCGATGACCTGCATCGCCGGCCTTTCCAACTCGGCCACAGAGCGCACCTGCACGGTGACGTTGTCGCGGTAGAAGTCGATGGATTCCAGGAACAGGTCGTGCTTGGAGCCGAAGGTGTCGTAGAGGCTCGATTTAGACAGACCCATGGCCTCGGTCAGATCACGCATCGAGGTGGCGGTGTAACCCTTGGACCAGAACACCTGCATGGCCCGTTCGAGCACTTCATCACGGTTGAACTCGCGCGGACGCGCCATGATGCCTCCAATCGGCTGACAGTTTCAGACCAATTGGTTCCTAACTACTTAATGCGCGCAACAGAAATCGCCCGCCGGGCCGGAGGTCAACGCTTCCGGCCGTAGCTGAAGAGCTTAGATCAGCCCCGCCAGCGGCGACGACGGATCGGCGTATAGCTTCTTCGGCATGCGTCCGGCGAGGTAGGCGCAACGCCCGGCCTCGACCGCGTGCTTCATGCCACGCGCCATCAGCACTGGATTCTTGGCTTCGGCAATGGCGGTGTTCATGAGGACACCGTCGCAGCCCAGTTCCATGGCGATGGTGGCGTCCGATGCGGTGCCGACGCCGGCATCGACGATGACCGGCACTTCCGTCTGCTCGACGATCAGACGGATGTTGACCGGGTTTTGGATGCCGAGCCCCGAGCCGATCGGCGCCCCCAGGGGCATGATGGCGACGGCGCCGGCGTTCTCGATGCGCTTGCACATGATCGGGTCGTCGGTGCAGTAGACCATCACCTTGAAGCCTTCCTTGGTCAGGATTTCGGTGGCTTCCAGGGTCTCGACGATCTGCGGATAGAGCGTCTTCTGCTCGCCCAGGATCTCGAGCTTGACCAGGTCCCAGCCGCCGGCCTCGCGGGCCAAGCGCAGCGTGCGGAGCGCGTCCTCGGTGGTGAAGCAGCCGGCCGTGTTGGGCAGATAGGTGAAGCGCTTGGGATCGAGGAAATCGGTCAGCATCGGCTGCGACGGATCGTCCAGGTTCACACGCCGGACCGCCACCGTGATGATCTCGGAACCGGCCGCCTCGGCTGCCGCCAGGTTGGTGGCGTAGTCCTTGTACTTGCCGGTGCCGATGATCAGACGCGACGAGAATTGCCGCCCGGCGATGATCAACGGGTCATCGGCCGCCTTGGGCGCGCCATCCGGCGCGCCGCCGCCGATGAAATGCACGATCTCGAGTTTGTCGCCGTCGCCGAGCGCCTCGGCGCCGTAGCAGGATTTCGGCACGATCTCGCGATTGCGCTCGACGGCGACCTTGCGCTCGTCCAGGCCGATTCGGCCAAGCAGCTCTGACACCGTCATCGGCGGCTCGAAAACGCGGTCTTCTCCATTGATGGTCAAGCGCATGGTTGCGTCCCTCGGCTTCGGCGTGGATTTGGGTATATCCGTTGGGATTCCGCCGTTTCGCGGCGGCACTGATGTTAATTATGGGGACTCGTGGCC
>JAYOXJ010000060.1:0-13861 GCA_038152725.1 Rhodospirillaceae bacterium | reverse complement strand
CCGCTGAGCAGCGCCATGCGCTCGGCCGGGAACCAGTCGGTGGCGATGCGGAGCGTGCAGACGAACCCGAAACCGGCGCCGGCGCCGACGCAGAGCCGGCCGATGCCGGCGAGCCAGAGCGTATCGGCGAGCGCGAACACGAGGCCCCCCAGGGCCGAGACCAGCGCAGCGGAGGTCAGCAAGCGCCTGGGCCCGAAGCGGTCGGTCATCAGCCCGGTCGGCAGCTGCACCAACATGTAGGCGTAGAAGTAGAAGGCCGAGAGGCCGCCCAGCGCCGAGGCGCCGACATCGAAGGCGCGCATCAGGTCGGGGACCATGACGCTCGGCGCCACGCGCTGCAGGAACGCGTAGAAGAAGAAGGCGGCGCCCATGGACCAGACGGCCCAGGCGCGCCATGCGGGTGCGGCGGCGCTGTTCATCGACGTCATCTTCGGGTTATGGGCGAGCGGGCCGAAGCTGGCAAGCCTGCCGGAACGAATGCCTGCATGGCGCCGGCGCGGCCGCGACGCGGAAAAAAACGCGATAAAAAATAGTCGAAAACGAAGCCAATTTTATCCAATGGAATTAACGACCGCCCATCACGGGCGGACGACGACGAAGCCAATTTTCCGGTCCCCCGCCGGCACCGGCCGGCACCACCGGAACCAACGGCCAAGGGTAGCCCGCAAAATTCGTTACGCATGCGTTTCACGGGGAAGAATCCGGCTTTCATGACAAGTACCTAAAAAAATAGTGACGAAACGAATTCGGCCGCGTTGGGTAGGTCTCGCGTGGTCCTGGGAAGAGGATGCGCCGGCCAGAACCCTTACGGGCAGGCATGCGGCGGAGGGGTCGCGAGGGTATTTGCAACCGATAGCATAATTTCCAGAAATGTAAAGTAAATTCCTATATAATAGGAAAAGTTACTAAACTCTTTATCATAATCCCGAGAAGCTCTGAATCCTGCCGCCGATCACACGTACCTGGACGCCCCGCGAAACGAGTCCACAAGTCGGCGAACCGCAGACATCCGTGGTCAAGGACAGCGGCATCGGCATCGCCAAAGAGAACATTGAGAAGGTGCTGAAGCCGTTCGGCCAGGTCGCGGATGCGCTGACCCGTAACTTCGACGGCAGCGGCCTTAGCCTGGCGCTGGCAAAGTCGTTGGTCGATATTCACGGAGGCGAGCTCACGATATCCAGTAAGATCGGCAAGGGAACCGTCGTTACGGTGGCCTTGCCCCCGGAACGCACCGTGGCGGATGCGGCGGCGGAAACGCCTGATCCGTCGTCGTCCTAGAACTGCACCCGGGTCGTCGCAGCACCATCGACCATCAAATTCGTGCCGCTGATGTAGCTGGCCGCCGGGCTGGCCAGGAAGACGACGCCGTTGGCGACCTCTTCCGGGGTGCCCAGCCGCTTGAACGGCGCGCGCGCAACCGCCTTGGCGTACATCTCGGGCTGTTCTTTCTTGCGTTTGTCCCAGACGCCGCCCTCGAAGAAGATGGCGCCGGGCGAGACCGTGTTCACCCGAATGCCCTTGGGGCCCAGGTTGGTGGAGAGCTGCGAGAAATAGTTGATCAGCGCCGCCTTGAGCGCGCCGTAGGCCCGCGTGTTGCCGGACGTGTTGATGGCGCCGGCGCTGGAGAGGCCTACGATGGCGGCATGCTTGGATTTCTCCAGATAGGGCATCGCCGCCTCGACGGCGCGGACGGAACCGAGCACGTCGATCTCGAGCCCCTCGCGCCAGGCGTCCTCGTCGGCTGCGGGACCGAGCGCGCTGGCGTTCGGCACCATGATGTCGAGCCCGCCCATGGCGTCGGCGGTTTGGGCGATCCAGGACCTGAGACCGGGGCTGTCGGTAACGTCGGCGACACCGCCGATGACCTTGCCGGGTGAACCCTCGAGCCGAGCCGCCACCGCATCCACGTCCGCCTTGCCGCGCGCGCAGAAGCCGACATCGCAGCCTTCCGCCGCCAGCAACTCGACGACCTTGAGGCCGATGCCCTTGGAACCGCCGGTGACGATTGCCTTCAAGCCCTTGAGACCGAGATCCATGCCGCTTCCTCCCTTGCGTGTTCGGTTCATTCGACAATCGACATCCTGCGTCATTGAGGCCAACATGAAAAGTCACCGAGGCGGGAGGGAACCATGGAGACCAAGCACCAATTCACCCACAACCGGGCCGACGCGGCCGAATGGACGCCGGGGCTCCGCGACATCTTCGATTATCGCGATCTGGGCGTGAAGGCGGCGACCGGCGGCGACTACGTCGCCCACGTCATCCGCGCCAACGGCCGGCACGACCCGGACGCCGTGCAGCAATGGCACGTGCATCACTGCACCTTCCAGTTCGTCATGGTATTGGGCGGCTGGGCCGAATTCGAGTACGAGGGCGAGGGCCGCCACCGCATCGAGAAGGGCGACGTGATCTACCAGCGCCCCGGCATCCGCCATCGCGAGATCGCGTGCTCGGACGACTTCGAGGTGCTGGAGATCGTCTCGCCGGCCGACTTCAAGACCGAGATCGTGGAATAATCAGGGCGCGCCGCCCTAGCCCACCGGCTTGATTTCCTGCGGTGCCGGACGGGTCGCCTGGAACGAAGGCCGCGCCTCCAGCTTTTCGGAAAATGCCACCAGCGCCGGATGGTCGGCACGCCACTGGTGGTCGGCAACGCGGAAATCGACATAGGCGAGCGCACAACCGACGGCGATGTCGGCAACGCTGAATTCGTTGCCGACCAGCCATTCGTCGCCGGCCTCGCGGCAGCGGCGTACTTCGTATTCGAGCTCTGCCAGGCCGCAACGGACCTTGTCGAACTGGCGCTTGATCCAATCGGCGCTTTGCAGCCTGGTCTCGCGGTGGCGTTCGAGGACGATCAGCACCACCGCGTCGCAAACACCGTCGGCAAGCGATTCGATCTGGCGGACGCGGACGCGTCGCGGCCCCGGAACCGGCAGCAGCGCCGGGCCGCGGCCGAGCGTTTCCAGGTAGCCGACGATGACTTTCGAGTCATGTACCGGCGGACCGTCGTCCGGGAGCAGCACCGGCACCTTTCCAAGCGGGTTGACCGCCGCCGCCGCCGCGCCCGGGTTCCAGGGCGTGTCCATGCGTTCGGCGTGGTCGATACCTTTCTCGCGGAGCGCCACCCGCACCTTGCGGGCGAACGGGCTCGGCGCGGCGATGATGAGTTCCATTTCCGCCCGGCCCCTATTCGCCGTGGTAGCGCGGGATGCCGTAGGAGCGGCTGCCGTAGATCAAGGGCTTGCCGTCGGCGACGAGCGTTTCCGTCACCTTGCCGATGACGACGAAGTGCGAGCCCGAGCGGTGGCTGGCAATCATGCAGCACTGGAAGGCGACCAGCGCGTTGGCGAGGCGCGGCGGCGCGCCATCGGCCATCACCCAGTCGCCAACGGCGAAGCGCCCGCCCTCGGGGGCCGCCTCAAGGCCGGCGAACAGATTGGAGATGGCGACCTGGTCGTCGCGCAAGAGGTTCACGCAGAAAAAGCCGTTCTCGCGCACGATGGCTGTCGCCTGCGCCTCGGCATGCAGGCAGACCAGCATGGTCGGCGGGTCGGCTGAGACCGAGGTCATCGAGCTGACCGTGATGCCCTCGGTGCCGGCCGGGCCGGCGGTCGTCACCACGGCGACGCTGGCGGCAGTGCGGCTCATGCCTTCGAGGAAGCTGGCGCGGTGTGCGTCCACGGTGCTCAGCCCCGTGCCGGCCGAGGCCGGCTCGAACGGCGGAAATCCCGGGAGATGCGCGGCATCAGAGTTCCCCTCGATTTGGCGATGCGATGGGCTATAGTCTTCCCATGAATGTCACATCCGGACAAGACGGCATCTGGCCGCTGCTGGGCGAAGGCGACCCGCCGCCCTTCGAGGTCGTCAACCGGGCTGCCCGGACGCCGCTCCTATTGGTCTGCGACCATGCCAGCCGCATCGTGCCCCAGCGCCTGGGCGATCTCGGCATCGCACCCGGGGCCTTCGAGCGCCACATCGCCTACGACATCGGCGCCGCCGGCGTGGCCCGCAGGCTTTCCGAATCGCTCGACGCCCCCCTCGTGCTGGCCGGTTTCTCGCGCCTGGTGATCGACGTCAACCGCCCGCCCGGCCACCCCGGCTCGATCGTCGAGGCCAGCGACGACGTCACCATTCCGGCCAACGCCAACCTCGACGAGGCCGCCAAGCGCCAGCGCATCCGCGAACTGTTCGAGCCCTACCACGATGCCGTCAACCGCGCGCTGGCGCGCATCTGGGAGACGGGTACGCCGCCGGCCCTCTTTTCCGTGCACTCGTTCTCGCCCGGCTACGGCGGCAAGCCCCGGCCGTGGGATGTAGGCGTCTTGTGGAACCACGATCCGCGCATCGCCGTGCCGATGATGGAACTCCTGGAGGCCGAGGGGCTCCGGGTCGGCGACAACGAGCCCTACTCCGGCCACGACCTCGCCTATACGCTGGACATGCACGCGGGCGCGGCGGGCCTGGCCGGCTGCGTCATCGAGATCAACCAGGACCAGGTCAGGGACGAGGCCGGCATCGGGCGCTGGGCCGAGATCCTGCACCGCGCCATGGCCCGCATCCTGGAGCAGCCGGGCCTGCACCGGGTCGAGCGGTTCTAGACGGGAGCGGGGGTGATGGCCGAGAACAACGCGATCTTCACGCCCCCCGCCTTCTCCATCGGTATCGAAGAGGAATACCTCATCGTCGACAAGACGACGCGCGCGCTTGCCGCGCCGCCGGCCGAGATGTTCGACGCGCTCTCCGCTCGGCTCGGCAATCTGGTCGCGCACGAGTTCATGCGCTCGCAGGTCGAGATCAACACGCCGCCCTGCAAGAATATCTCCGAAGCCGAGAAGCACCTGGGCGAGCTGCGCGAAGTCGTCATCGACATCGCCGGGCGCTACGATCTCGCGCCGATCGCCGCCTCGACCCATCCGTTTTCGCACTGGTCGGAGCAGGACCACACCGACGCCGAGCGCTACAACGTCATCGCCGAGGATTTGCAGGCGGTGGTGCGCCGCCTCTTGATCTCCGGCATGCACGTCCACGTCGCCGTCGGCGCCGACGACCTCCGCATCGATTTGATGAACCAGGTCAGCTACTTCCTGCCGCACCTCTTGGCGCTGTCGACGTCATCGCCCTACTGGCAGGGGTTGGACACCGGGCTCAACAGCTACCGGCTCAGTGTCTGGGACGAGATGCCGAGGACGGGCCTTCCCAACACCTTCGACTCGGCCGCCGAGTACCAGCGCCACGTCGACGTCATGGTCAACGCCGGACTGATCGAGGACGGCACCAAGATCTGGTGGGACATCCGCCCGTCGAGCCGTTTCCCGACCCTGGAGGTGCGCATCTGCGACGTCTGCACCGACATGCAGGACGCGCTTGCCATCGCCGCGCTCTACCTTTCGCTGCTGCATATGCTCTACCGGCTCAAGCTCTCGAACCAGCGCTGGCGCCAGTACGCCTCCATGCTGATCATGGAGAACCGCTGGCGCGCCCAGCGCTACGGCATCGACCAGGGGCTGGTCGATTTCGGCAAGGGCCGTATCGTGCCCTTCGCCGACCTGGCCGACGAACTCGCCGATCTCGTCGTCGAGGACGCCGCCGCGCTCGGCTGCCTGGAGGAGGTCGAGCGCATCCGCAAGATCGCCCGCGAGGGCACCAGCGCGCACCGCCAGCGCGCCGCCCACAAGGCCGCGTTCGACGCCGGCAAGTGCCCGGAAGACGCGCTCAAGGCGGTGGTCGACCACCTGATGGCGGAGACCGCCAAAAGGCCGTGAAGGTTTAACCCGATCAGGCGGCTTCCATGCCGGGCGTGAAGATGTCCTTGAACACCTTCAACAGGTTTTGGTCGATGCCGGGGCCCATCTCTTCCAGGATGGCGAAGGCCTTTTCGGCCGGGAACGCCGGCTTGTAGGAACGCGCGTCGGTGAGCGCGCCGAAGATGTCGACGATCGACGACATCCGCGCCAGATCGTTCAGCTCCTTGCCCTTGAGCCCCTTCGGATAGCCTGTCCCGTCGAGCTTCTCGTGATGCTGTTCGGCGATGATCTGCGCACCCTTCTTGATGTGCTCGCTCTTTCCCAACAGCAGTCCCGACTGCACCACGTGGTCCTGCATGATCGGCCATTCGTTTTCGTCGAGGCGGCCGGGCTTGCCGAGAATCTCGGGCGGCGTCACCAGCTTGCCGACGTCGTGCAGCAGCCCGCCGGTGGCCAGGATCAGAAGGTTGTCGCCGCGCATGCCGAGGCCATGGCCGAACAGGATGAGCAGCGTGGCGACTCGGGTCGAGTGCACGTAGGTGTAGTCGTGGTGCGACTGCACCGCCTTCAGGAGCGCGTGCGCATCGCCGTTCTTGGTGGCGTCGACCAAGGGCGAACAGCTTTCAGACGCCTCGTCGTAGTCGATCGGCTCGCCGCGCGCGATCTTGTCGGCAACCTTCTGGTATTCCTCGACGGTCATCTTCAAGGGTTTCTTCTGGATTTCCGGCAATGCGTCCCAGCCACGCTCGGCGGCCTTGTTGATCAGTTCGCTGATCTGACCGATCAGGATGCGGCCGCTGAACGACCAAGTGAGGTAGCGGCCTTCGAGCTTGCCGTCGGCGAAGGAGACGCCTAGACCTTCGCCACGGTTGGCGGTGACGAGGAAGCCGGGCGGTCGCTCCAGCCCGCCCGCCTGGGTGACCAGCAGCCTGAGCCCACCCATGGGCATGGCGTTTTCCGCCACCACCACGTCAGGGCAAGCGTGTTCCAGCGCGCCGATGGCGGCGTGCACGTCCTTGAAGGCCGTGAGCTTGAAATGTTTGGCGAGGAGCGCTTCGAGTTCGCCCCGGTGTCTGCTGTCATTTGCGACGACGAATACGGAGGGCACAGTGATGCCCGCCCCATTTTTATTATTTTCGTCCATTGTCCCGTTTCCTTGATCCCGCGGTTTTTCTCCTTCCTTTCATCCACCCGCCGAAAATGTCGTTAATACGAATTTACACCATTGGCGATATTTTTGCGAATGATTTTAATTAACTGTTGTCACTCGACCACCTGAAACTTCTCGATACTCTTGGTCAGCCCCTTGATCACGGCGCGGCCGACCTCGCCACCGTCGCCGGCAACCTTTTCACGCAGCACCGCGCGCATGGCGTCGATGTGGCACTTGACGATCTCGACCGCGTTGTCGTCCTCGCGGCAGCCCTCAATGGTCATGTCGAACAGCATCTTGCCGATCTGCGAGACCAGCGGATAGCCGAAGGTGCCGCCCTGGCCGCGCAGTTCCAATGCCAGGGTGTGCATCTCGGAGAAGTGACGCACGCGGCGGCCCGGCTCCATCAGCGCCTCGGTGCAAAGATCGGAGAGCTTGGAGAGATACTCCAGCGCCCACTTGGTGAAATCGAGCGACGCGCGCTCGAGCTGCTGTTCGGCCTCTTCCAAGAGATCGGCCGGCAGCTCGCCCTTGACGTTGGCGCCGGCATGCCCGCCCGCCACCTTTTCCCGCAGCTTGTTCGGCAGCCGCCAGTACCAGACGTCGGTCGGTTTGGTCGGCTTGACCACCTTGTCGACGGAATAGACCACGGTGACGTCTTTCTCGTTCTTGACGCGTTTCTCCTCGCCGCTCGGCCCGGTGTCGCGCCGGCGCCGGTCGGGGCCGAAGAACCTCTGCGTGGTGACGAACTGTCGGGGATAATCGATGACCTGGAGCACGCGTTCGTAGACCGACGTAGCCGAAAACGGCTTGGCCAGGAACTCGGTGACGCCGAGATCGCGCGCCGAGGCGACGTATTCGCGGTCGGCGGCGCCCGAGACCATGATGAACGGCACCATGCGGTTGGGGCTTTCCTTGGCGGTGCGGGTCCAGCGCAGCAACAGGAGGCCGTTGATCGGCGACATCACCAGGTCCGAGATGATGATGTCGGGTCCGGCGTTGTTCGCCATCTTCATGGTCTTGAGGTAGTCGATGGCGGCTTCGCCGTTCTCGGCCAGTGACACGCGTTCGAACTGGAAATGCCGGAGCAGGTCTTCGAGCGTGTTGCGCACGTAGACGTTGTCCTCGACGAGGAAGATGCTGCACCGGCTGAAGTTGTAGCGTGCCACGTGCCCCGCTCGCTTCCAAGGCGCTCACATCAGCCCGTGTTCGCAAGAGCGCCGTCGGGCGATTCTAGTCATGCCGGACTCGCGTGGCAATATGACCGGCCGTTTCGGGCTTGCGCTTGGGCGCCCGGATCATTAACACCTTGGTCGGTATCTAGCGGGCCGCCCGGCGGGCGAAGCCAATACGAAACGAAGAGGAATCCCATGGCAGAGGTAGCTGGCATTTCGGGCGAACGGTTGCTTTCGTTCGTCGAACGCATCGAGCGGCTCGAGGAAGAGAAGAAGGCGCTCACCGACGACATTCGCGAGGTCTATTCCGAGGCCAAGGGTACCGGCTACGACGTCAAGGTGCTGCGCCAGGTCATCCGGCTCAGGAAGATGGACCAGTCCGACCGCAACGAGATGGAAGAAGTCCTCGACGTCTACAAGCGCGCACTCGGCATGATGTGAGGCCGGCGCCGGCCTACCTCGCCAACCTGAACGCTCCGGTCGCGTATGTGGCCAATTGGTCGATACATTCGTCCAAGTCGCCCGCGTCGGTATCGATCACCAGTTCCGGCGCCTCGGGCGCCTCGTAAGGCGAAGAGATGCCGGTGAAGTCCTTGATCTCACCCTTGCGCGCGCGGGCGTAGAGCCCTTTCGGGTCGCGCGCCTCGCAAACCGCGAGCGGCGCTGCGATATGGACCTCGTGAAAACCTTCGCCGATGATCTCGCGCGCGCGCCGACGGTCGTCGCGGAACGGCGAGATGAAGGCGGTGATGACCACGCAGCCGGCCTCGGCGAAGGCGGCGGCGACTTCGGTAACGCGGCGGATGTTCTCGCGCCGGTCCGCGTCGGAAAATCCCAAGTCGCCGTTGAGCCCGTGGCGCAGGTTATCACCGTCGAGCACGAAGACGCGCATGCCGGCATCGAACAGCCGGCGCTCGAGGCCGACCGCCAGCGACGACTTGCCCGCACCCGAAAGCCCGGTGAACCAGATCACACCGGAGCGGTGGCCCTGCTGGGCCCAGCGCTCCGCCGGCCCGACCAGATGCGTCATCGCGCGGTGCGGCGGCAATGCGCCCGCCATGGCCGGCCTCAGCGTTTCGCCAGATCGGCGACGAAGTCGGCGTAGGCGATGGAAAGAGCGGTATTGAGCGCATCCACGGTGGCGCCGACGCCGCCGGCCGACGCGTTCTCCTGGCGATAGGTCTTGAGGAAAATCAGCTTGCCGTCGCCGGCGCCACGCACCGCCAGCTCGATCTCCAGGATGGCGCGCTCGCGCGCACCGGTCAGCTGCTCCAGGTGCTCGATCTTGCCGGTCAGCACGTAGTCGGCGTGGGCGCGCACCTCGGGCGTGACCACCGCCTTGGCGGCCTTGGCCTCGCGCAGGAAGGCGACCAGTTCGTCACGGAGCATCACCGTCGGCGGCTTGATCCAGAAATGATAGTAGTAGGCCTTGACCTGGTTCGGAGTCGCCGCATCCGAATAGACCAAGCCGCGTTCGGAGGTGAGGCCGTCGGCGACGAAACGCTCGACCTCGAGCGTACCCGGCAACGGATTGGTCATCGGCGTCCGCGCCGCATAGGTCGCCTGCAGCCGGTAATAATGCTCCTCCGGCGCCGGCGGCGCCGAGCCGCAGGCCGTGAGCCCGCCGGCCAGGAGGGCGGCGGCCAGGGCGCTTCTCAAAGCACCTATTGTTCTTTTCGACCTCTGCATGGCTTCCCTCGTCGACATTGGCACAGGCTATTTCTGGTTCGGGTCCTGCGGCTTGGCACCGGAAAGCAGCAGGCCCGGGTTGGCGCGGATCTGGCGCGAGAATTCGTTCATGTTGCGCGCCGCGCCCTCCATGTTCTGGTTGATCGAGTCGATATGACGCGAAACCGATTGGATGACGTAACGCGTCTCAGCGGCGATCGCGTCGATGTCGCCTTTCGGATCGGCGATCAGCTTGTTGAAGTCGCCGACGACCTGCTTGGTGGCGCTGAGCACGTTGTTGAACTTGATCGCCGCCGCTTCCATGTGGTCGAGAATGTCCTCGACCTGCTTGCGGTTCTTCGGCGAGGCCAGCCTCGCCACTTCCTGGCTGGAGGTATTGAGGTTCGAGGTGAAGCTCTCGATATCGTTTGCGATCCGGGGCAGGCGCTGGGCAACATCCTTGATCAGCGCGGACGCGTCGTTGACCAGCGTGGTGCCGTCGCCGACCAGGAACTTGTTGATGTCGTTGACGGCGAAGGAGACGTTCTGCAAAAGCGGCTTCACCTCCTTGTCGACCAACGAGGAAAGCTGGGCGGCGAGCGAACTCATGGCGCCGAAGACGTCGGGCGCATCCAGCGTGGTGACGGCGCTGCCGGGCTTCAAGGCCGTCTTCGACACGCCGGCATGGATGGTCAGCGTCTTGGCGGCCAAGAGGCCGGGCGCGGAAATCTCGACCTGGCTGTCCTCGGGGATGCGCCAACCCTGGAGGACGGAAAAATCGATGCGGAACACCATGCCGCCGTCGCGCGCCTCGGGTTTCAGGCTCTCGACCTGGCCGATGGGATAGCCCTCGTAGATCACCTGACTTCCGAACTTGATGCCGGTGACGTTGGAATAGATGGCGTGGTAGCGGTCGACGGCGCCGGTGCGGCCGGTGAGCATGGCGATGGCGACGATCACCGCGGCGATCATCCCCAACACGAAGGCGCCGACCAGCAGGTAGTTGATCTTAGAACTTCTCATAAGGGTTGGCCCCCCAGGTTGATTTGTTCGCCGGTCAGTCGTGCCAGGTACTCGTCCGGGTCCAGGGTGTCGGACTCGGGAACCCGGTTCAAGAGATTGTAGATGCGCTCGTTCGACGAGCTGCGGACCTCATCGACGGTGCCGATCATCAGGATGTGACCGCGGTCGAGGATGGTGATGCGGTCGGCGATCTTGAAGGCGCTGTCGAGTTCGTGGGTGACGACGACGATGCTCATGCCCATGGCGTCGCGGAGCCGCAGGATCAGGTCGTCGAGCGCCGAGGCAACCGCCGGATCGAGGCCGGCCGAAGGCTCGTCGCAGAACATGATGCGCGGATCCATGACCATGGCGCGGGCGAAGGCGGCACGCTTGATCATGCCACCGGAAAGCTCGGCCGGCATCAGGTTCTCGAAACCGCCGAGCTCGACCACCTCTAGCTTCATGCGCGCCATGATCTCCATAGTCTTGCGATCGAGCTTGGTGTGCTCGTAGAGCGGCAGCATGACATTCTCACCGACAGTCAGCGAGCTGAACAACGCACCGCCCTGGAAGGCGACGCCGAGCTTCTTACGCAGTTCCTGGAATTCGCGCCCGTTCAGGGTGTCGATATCGTGGCCGAGAATCTTCATGGCGCCCGAGGTCTTGCTCTCGAGCGCCATCAGGTGGCGGAGCAGCGTCGACTTGCCGGAACCCGAGCCGCCCATGATGACCATGATCTCGTTTTCCAGCTCCTCGACCTCGATCACCAGCGGATGCGCCGGCTGGACGGATGCGGTGGCTTGCGCGTTGGGGTCCATGGCCAGGCTCCCCTACAGCGTCGACACGATAACGACGATCATGGCGGTGACGATGATCGCCGAGATCGACTGCACCACCGAGCGCGTCGTCGCCTTGCCGACGCCCTCGGCGCCGCCGACCACGCCGGCGCCGTTGACCACGCCGATGACCGCGATCTCGATGGCGTAGATGACGCTCTTGCCGAGGCCGTGGAACACGTCCTTGACGGTGAGCACGTCGATGATGCCGTCAAGATAGGCGGCGAGCGAGATCGAAAGCTCGATGTTGATGTAGATGCCGGCCAGGAACAGGCCGACGATATTGCTCATCATGGTCAGGCACGGGACCATGATCAGCATGGCGAACAGCGGCGGCGCCACCAGGTAGCGCACCGGGCTGATGCCCATCACCTTGAGCGCATCGATCTCCTGGTTGATCTTCATGGTGCCGATGCGCGCCGCCAATGCCGACCCCGACCGCCCGGCAACCAGGATGCCGGTGATCATCGGCGCGAACTCGCGCACCACGATGAAGCCGAGGCCGGCGGTGACGTGGCTTTCTGCGCCGAAGATGCGGAGCGTGTAAATGCCCTGGATCGCCAGCGTCACGCTGATCGAGCCGGCCAGCATGGCGATGATCGGAATGGCGGTGATGCCGATCCCCATCATCTGCTCGATGATGGCGTTGAGGCGTACCGGCTGGCCCTGCTTGGGCCCCATGAACAGCCAATAGAAGCTCTCGAACACCATGACGCCGCCGTTGCCGACTTCCTCGACGCCATGCACCGTCGAACGGCCGAGCCGCTCGACGGCCGTGGTGACGGGATTGGCGGGCTTATCGGCGCTCATTGAAGTGGCTCCGGCGTTGATGTCAGCCGATGGCGGCGATACCGTCGTCGAGGCTGTCGCAAATGGTGAAGACCTTGTCGAGACGGGCCAGCTGAAGCACCCGCTTGGCACCGTCGCTGACCGAGATCAGGACCAGGCTCTGGCCGGATTTGCGGGCGGCCTGGAAGCTTTCGACCAGCGATGCGACGCCGGACGAGTCGATGTAGCCGACTTGGCTGAGGTCGACCAGAATCGGCATACCTTTGCCGACCGTTTCCAGCAGCACCTTGCGCGCCTCCGGCGAACTTTGCAGGTCGACGTCGCCCTCGAAGGCGACGACCATGGCGCCCCGTTCTTCCCTCGTTTTGTAATTCATGCCCGTACCCCGGTCCTGACTTTATACACTCAAGAATCCCCGCAATTCAGTCTTTTTACCATCCTTAAAACGTTCCCAGCATCCTTCGGCGGATCCAGGAACGCCACTTCATCCATGATTTCGCGGATGAAATGGGTGCCAAGGCCGCCCGGCCGGACATCGTCCAGGTCGCGCGGCTTGACCTTGGCCGGATCGATGGTCGGCGCCCAGTCGCGCACATCGACGACCAGCGCTTCGTCCTTGCGTCCGACCGTGACACGGATGCGGCCGTCCGGCTTGCCACCGTAGCCATGGCGGATGACGTTCTGCAACGCCTCGTCGACCACCAGGACGACATCGCGGGCCTCTGCCGCGGCGAAGCCGACCAGCGTCGCCGCTTCTTCGATCATGCGCCGGACCATGCGCAGCCGGTTGGCCCGGCTCAAGACGTCGATGGCGCAGATGGTCTCGCCGCCCTCGTCTTCCAGCTCCTTGACCGGCAACGGCGCCAGCTTCATGTCGACGGCGCCGTCGATGCCGATCACCGTAAGATCGTCACGAAGCGGCCCGGCGCCGATATTGATCTGACCGGCGAGGGCGTCAAGGCGCTGGCGCACCGGCTGGAAACGGAGTTCGGTCAGCGCCGCCTGGACGCCCTCGACGCCAAGCTCGGCGCCGTCCTCCTTGTAGCCCTCGGTGACGCCGTCGGTGTAGACGTAGAAACCGGCGTCGAGCAGATCGACGGACTGTTCCGGATAACCCTCGTCGCCGACCAGATAGGGCGAAATGCCGAGCGGCGGCGCATCGGCGGGCAGCGTGTCGAAAGTGCCGTCGGCGGTCTGAATCAGCGGCGGCTCGTGGCCGGCATTGGCGAACACAAGCGTGCGCCGGCGCGGATCGTAGATGCCGCCGACCATGGTCACGAACATGCCGCGCGCCGCGGTCTCACAGATTTCCTGGTTGATCCGTCCGAGCAGCTTGCCCGGGCTTTCGATGGTCTTGCCGAGACAGCGGAACAGGCTCGCGGTCTTGGCCATAAGCAGTGCGGCGTTCATGCCCTTGCCGGAAACGTCGCCCAAGTTAAAGCAGATACGGCCGTCTTCCAGTTCGAAGAAGTCGTAGAAATCGCCCGACAC
>JAYOXJ010000059.1:5617-14005 GCA_038152725.1 Rhodospirillaceae bacterium | reverse complement strand
GGCCCGCCATGCCGATCGCGCTGATGCGCGCGCAGGACATGCCGGTCTCCTTCTACCGCTATCTCTACAATTCCGTCGGCGAGGACTGGCTCTGGTATGAACGCCGTCTCGTCGACGACGAAACCCTCGCCGCGACCATCCGAAATCCCGACGTCTTCGTCTATGTTCTCTACGTTAAGGGCTCTCCGGCGGGCTATGGCGAGCTCGATCTTCGTTTCGGCAAGGACCGCGTCGAACTCGAATATTTCGGCCTGCTGCCCGAATTCATCGGCCTCAAACTCGGTCGTTACTTTCTGCGCTGGCTGGTCGATGAAGCATGGACCCACGAACCTGAACGGGTCACCGTGAACACCTGCGATCTCGATCATCCGCGCGCGCTCGGCGTCTATCAAAGCACCGGCTTCGTTCCTTACCAGCGCGAGACCAAGGCATTCGACGATCCACGCGTTCACGGCTGGTTTCCGGATTGGGTTGACCGCCGGCCGGGCGCTGGTTAAGGCTCAGGTTCGATTTCAAATCGCTCAATTTTGCCAACGACTGAAATCGGGTCGTCTCACGGCAAAATACGTGAAGGACTATCGTGATTCAGCTTTACTATTTTCCCAACAACGCGAGCCTCGCGCCTCATTTGCTTTTGGCCGAGACGCACGCGGATTTTTCGCTGGTGCTTGTTGATCGCAATTCAAACGCGCAGAAATCCAAAGAATATTTGAAGCTGAATCCGGCCGGTCGAATCCCGACACTGGTGCACGACGATCTCGTCATCTTTGAGAGCCCCGCAATCTGCATCTACATCTGCGAGTTGGACGCTGGCTCACGGTTCATACCAGCTCTTGGCCATAAGAACCGCCCGCTGTTTTTCCAGTGGCTGACCTACCTCAACAACACTCTTCAGGCCGAATTCATGGTGTGGAGATATCCCGACCGCCACACCACAGACGCTAAGAGCGCGGACGCAATCAAGGCGGCCCAGGACCTGCGACTGGTCGATATTCTCACTCTCTTGGACCAGGAACTTGCCGGAAAGCGGTACTTGCTGGGCGACGACGTCAGCGCCTGCGACCATTTTCTGTTCATGCTGGCGCTGTGGTGTGGAAAAATTTCCCGGCCGCCGACATCTTTCGCAAACCTTCTGCGCTTCATGCGTGAGATGTCACAGCGTCCAGCCGTGCGACACGTCTGCGAAATCGAGAATATCGATTTAGCCCGCTACTCATGATGATGCGATAGGCCGGGGAATCCCCGATCCTAGATCACGCCGGCACGGTGCAAAATTTCGATTTCCGCATCGCTCAGCCCTAGTTCACCGGCGATGATCTCATCGGTATCCTGGCCGTGGCCTGGCCCTGTGCGGTAGACGTTGCCCGGGGTCCGATCGAGCCGGGGCGAGACGCCTTGCATGCGCACCGGGCCTAATGTCTCGTCGGGGACCTCGACGATCATGCGCGCGGCGGCGAAATGCGGATCTTCGAACAGTTCGTCGATGGTTCGGACAGGCGCATTGGCAACCGAATTGGCATCCAGGATACGGCAGGCCTCGTCGGCATCGTGACGCGCCACCCAGTCAGCGATCGCTTGTTCCAATTCGTCGGGATTTCCCACCCGTTCGACGTTCCGCGCGTAGCGAGGGTCCTTCGCGAGGTCGGGCCGCTCGACGGCCGTCATCAAGCGTTCGAACAACGCTTGTGTGGACGCTGGTATGGTGATCCAGCGCCCGTCCTTGGTCTTGTAAACATTACCGGGCGCGGCATAGGGGTTTCGGTTGCCGAGACGCCCGCGGACGACCCCCAACTGATCGTACTCAATGGCAAGAAAGTCGAGCAGACGAAACATCGACTCGGTCAGCGACACGTCGATCACCTGGCCCGGCCCATCCGGTTCGTTCTTCCGGTGTAGGATCGCCAGCAGAATGCCGAGAGCGCCATATAGTCCGGTAATCGGATCCGCGATCGGATAGCCTGGATGGGTCGGCGGCCCGTCGGTCTCGCCGATCAGGTTCTGAAACCCCGACATGGCCTCCCCGACGCGTGCAAAGCCCGGCCTTCCGGCGTAGGGCCCAGTCTGGCCGAAGGCCGAGACGCGGCAGATCGTGAGCTTGGGATGGAGCGCATGCAGGACGTCGGGGCCAAGCCCCCATTTTTCGAGTGTTCCGGGCCGGAAGTTTTCAACCAGCACATCGAAGTTTCCGAGCAGCCGCTTGAATAGTTCGGCACCTTCGGGCTTGCGGATATCGAGGGTCATGCCGCGCTTGTTGCGGTTGACGACTTTCCACCAAAGCGGCTCACCGTCCTTGTGCGGCGGCAGATCGCGCAGCCCATCACCGCGATTGGGCAATTCCACTTTGATGACGTCGGCGCCGAAATCCGCCAGCAGCGTCGCTGCAGTTGCGCCAGCGATGATCGTTGAAATGTCCAGAATACGGACCCCGCGTAATGGGCCGGCCGCCTTTGCATTCGCCATTGATGCTTCGCTCCCCTCCCAGGAACATTCAAAAACAAGCCGGTCCGCCGACGAACGGCGGACCGGCTCCTCCTCCCCGCGCTTCCCCTCAGCGGAGTAATTCAGTGCGCCAGAATCTGGCTCAGGAACAGCTTGGTACGATCATGCTGCGGATTGTCGAAGAATTCATGTGGTACGTTTTCCTCGATGATCTGCCCAGCGTCCATGAAGATGACGCGGTCGGCCACCGTCTTGGCGAAACCCATTTCGTGGGTCACGCAAAGCATGGTCATTCCGGTGTCGGCCAGTTCGATCATGGTATCGAGCACTTCCTTGATCATTTCCGGATCGAGTGCCGAAGTCGGCTCGTCGAACAACATGATCTTCGGGCTCATGCAGAGCGACCGCGCGATGGCGACACGTTGCTGCTGCCCGCCCGACAGTTGGCCTGGATACTTGCCTGCCTGTTCGGGAATCTTCACCCGCTCCAGGTAATGCATGGCAGTTTCCTCCGCCTCCTTCTTCGGCACCTGGCGCACCCATATCGGGCCAAGCGTACAGTTCTCCAGCACGGTGAGGTGCGGAAACAGATTGAAGTGCTGGAACACCATGCCGACCTCGCGGCGGATCGCATTGATCTGCTTCAGGTCGTTGGTCAACTCGATGCCATCGACGATGATCTGACCCTGCTGATGTTCTTCGAGCCGGTTGATGCAGCGGATCATGGTCGACTTGCCCGAACCGGACGGCCCGCAAATGACGATGCGCTCCTTCTGGCGGACGTTCAGGTTGATGTCCCGGAGCACGTGGAAATCACCGTACCATTTGTGCATTCCGACGATCTTGATGATGTCGCTATCACCGGCGGCGGACTTGAGGTGGTCGCCCTTCGCTTCCAATTCACTCATTTTTCTATTCCTTTTTTCCGCGATCAGCGTTTGTGGCCGGTGTTCAGCTTGTTTTCCAGATACAACGAGTATCGGGACATGCCGAAGCAGCACACGAAGAAGAACAGCGCGATGAACAGGTAAATCTCGGTCGACAAGCCCTGCCAGCGGTTGTCGGCAAGGGATGAATCGGCGACGCCGATTGGATCGAGCAGGCCGATGACGACCACCAGAGTGGTGTCCTTGTAGAGACCGATGAAGGTATTGACGATGCCCGGAATGGAAATCTTCAACGCCTGCGGCAATACGATCAGCCGCATCGACTGCCAATACTTGAGTCCCATGGAATCCGCCGCCTCGTATTGGCCCTTCGGGATCGCCTGCAGACCGCCACGAATGACTTCCGCCATGTAGGCGGAAGCGAACAGCGTCACCATGATCAGCACGCGCAGCAGCAGATTGAACTCCGTTCCCGGCGGTAGGAAGTAGTTGAGCATCGTCGACGCCACGAATAGGAGCGTGATCAGCGGCACGCCGCGGATGAACTCGATGAACATGACGCAGACGATGCGCACGATCGGCAGATGCCCCTGCCGTCCGAGCGCCAACACGATACCGATCGGCAGGGAAAACGAAATGCCAGTGACACCGATCACCACCGTCAGCATGATGCCGCCGAACTGATCGGTGGTTACTTGCTTCAAACCGGACGGAATGCCGAACCATTCGCCGCCGAGCAGAAGCAGAGCGGCGACGAACGGAAAGGCGATGGTGAACTTCAGGAAATGCCGGCGCGCCGGCATGGCATCCCATAGTACGGCGGCAATGGCGACCAGCATGAGCACGAAGCTCACATCGACCCGCCAGCGTTCCTCTACGGGATAGAAGCCGTAGACCAATAGCAGGAAGCGATCCTTTATGAACGCCCAACAAGCACCGTTTCTTGCCTGCTGGCATTCACCACGCGAAGCAGCATTGACCGTGGCGTCGAGAACGCCCCATTGAAAAAGCGGCGGCAGGATCAGATAGAGCAGATAAAGCGACAGTATTGTCAGAACCGTGCTGGTCGGTGAGTCGAAAAGGTTCTGCCGGATCCAATAGATCGGTCCCGACGTCATCACGGGCGGCGGCATGCTGGGATGTGTGCCGGGCTCGTATTTTTTTGTTTCGGTAGCCATGGCGACCTCCTAGCGCTCCACCAACTTGATGCGCTTGTTGTACCAGTTCATGAACGCCGATATCAGAAGTGAGATGACCAGATAGATCGAGAGCACGATCATCATCGTCTCCATCTCCTTGCCGGTCTGCATCAGCGAAATGCCGCCGAGCGTGGCGACGATGTCCATGTAACCGATGGCGATGGCCAAGGACGAGTTCTTGGTCAGGTTCAGATACTGGCTGGTCAAGGGCGGCACGATAACGCGCAGTGCCTGAGGAATGATGATCAGGTTGAGAATGCGCGAACGGCGCACGCCCAATGCCATGGCCGCTTCCCACTGCCCGTGGCTGACCGCTAGGATACCGGCCCGGACAATTTCGGCGATGAATGCCGAGGTATAGAGAGAGAGCGCCAGCCAAAGCGCAAGAAACTCAGGTAGCATGACCAAGCCGCCGCGAAGGTTGAAGCGGCCCATCTTCGGCACTTCCCAATCGATCGGCGAACCGGTCGCCAGGAAGGTGATCAATGGCAGGCCGACAATAGCGCCGAGCCCGATCCAGAAAATCGGATAGATCTTGCCGGTTTCCTCTTGTTTCTTTTTCGCCCAACCGCGGAATAGGACAATGCCGACGATGGCGATGACGAGTGCCGCCACGGTGAACCAAAAGGCTTCGTGGAAGATCGGTCTTGGCACGAAAAAGCCCCGGTTTGAGAAGAATATCTCGTCTCCGAGGCTGATGGCTTGGCGCGGCTGCGGCAGGGAGTGCACGATAATGCCGTGTATGAGCAGAATGTGCAGCAACACCGGCACGTTTCGTGTGAACTCAATGAACACGTAAACGATGCGATTGATGAGCCAGTTCTTTGACAGCCTGAGAACGCCGAAAATGAACCCCAGGATCGAGGCCAGGATGACGCCGCTTACGGCGACCAGCAAAGTGTTCAAGAGCCCTACCAGTCCGGCGCGGAAGTGCGTCGACTGGGAAGTGTAGGCGATCAGATGCTGGTTGATGTCGTAACTGGCGGGAAAGCTTAGAAAATCGAAGCTGAAGGTTTTGCCGACCCGCTCCAAATTGGCGACGGCGTTGGTGCCGATGAAACCGAGAAAGGCAAAGACGCCCAACACGGTCAGAATTTGAAAGATTACCGAACGCGCTTCCTTGTCGTTCCATAGCCGCAGCAAGGTATTGCTGTTGGCCGGTGCGCCGCTTGCAGCGGCTTGTGATTGTGCAGTTGCCATGATGCCTCTTCCCTCGGCGTTAGACCTAGCGGATCAGGTGACGGCACATCCCCCCGGAGTACCGTCGTCGGTGAGTCGGCGGCATTTCAACCGGATAGAGTTCGGCTATGTTTTAATTTTGAAATGCACGACCGGCCAACCGGTCCCGGCGGGGCGCGGCGCAAGTTGCGACGCGTCCACACCGGGACATGGCGGTAACCGAATTAACGGAACGGCGGGGAGTACTGCAGGCCGCCCTTGGACCACAGCTGGTTCAAGCCGCGCTCCAGACCGATATCGGTCTTCTGGCCGATATGACGCTCGAAGATTTCGCCATAGTTACCGACCGACGCGATGATCCGCTTGGCCCACTCCTTGTCTAGGCCGAGCATGCCGCCAAGGTCGCCCTCGGTACCAAGCAGACGCTTGACTTCAGGATCCTTGGCCGACTCGCCGATGGTGCCTGCGTTGGCTTTGGTGACACCGAGTTCCTCGGCGACGAGAGTCGCGTTGTAAACCCAGCGCACGATGTCGGCCCACTGGTCGTCACCCTGGCGCACGGCGGGGCCCAACGGCTCTTTCGAGATGATTTCCGGCAGGATGACGTGCTCAGCCGGATCCTTGAACGTCGCGCGGGTGGCGGCGAGACCGGAGGCGTCCGTCGTGTAGACGTCGCAACGGCCGGCCAGGTAGTTGGCGCGCGCTTCAGAGTTCTTTTCGATAGGAACCGGGTTGTACTTCATCTTATTGGCGCGGAAGAAGTCAGCGAGGTTCAGCTCGGTTGTGGTGCCGGTCTGGATGCACACGGTGGCGCCGTCCAGTTCCTTGGCGCTCTTCACGCCGAGCTTCTTCGGAACCATGAAACCCTGACCATCATAGTAGTTAACGCCGACGAAGGTCAGCTTCACGTCCACGTCACGCACGAAAGTAACGGTGGTGTTACGCCAAAGCACATCACCTTCCTTGGAGTTCAAAATGGTGAAACGGGTTTTACCGGTGGCGGGAACGAATTTCACCTTGTTGGCATCGCCGAGAACGGCAGCCGCGGTGGCGCGGCAGAAATCTGCGTCGAAACCCTGGTACACGCCATTGGCGTCGGTATAGGCGAAGCCGGCAAGGCCGGTCGAGACAACGCAGCGCAATTCGCCGCGCGCTTTTACGTCTTCAAGGGTGCCAGCCCAAGCCGAACCGGCAACCAGTGCCGCAGTGGCCAAGGCCGAAAAGAAAGTAGTTTTGCCTGACATTATTATAACTCCCTGGCAGAGTCGCGTTTAAGAGAACTGTTAAAAGAGGCGGCAATTCAGCCACCTCCGACGAAACCGATTTTTGGACAACCGGTATTCTTACTCGAATCGGTAACATAGATAACGAAACGCCCGCAAGGAGTTTCCTGCCCGCTAGGGCGGGCGAATTTCCTATAAGAAATTGGAATTCCTGAAATTTCGTTGTAATCCATGGCGCACCGGCAACGCTTTTCGCCGGCCCACCACGGACATGAAGGACGGCATGGCATGAAAAAGGACACAATTGTCACGGCGGCGGGACGCAAGCCCGAAGACAACCACGGCATCGTCAATCCGCCTGTATACCATGCCTCCACCATCACATTTCCGACGCTCGAGTCATTCGAAGGCAAGGGCAAGCCGCCGTTCAGCCTGCCAACCTACGGCCGCACCGGCACGCCGACGCAATTCGCCTTCGAAGAGGCAATTACTGCACTGCATGGCGGTTATCGGACGGTTTCTTATCCATCCGGTCTTGCCGCCGTGGCAGGAGCCGCGACTTCGTTCCTGAAGAACGGCGATCACTTGCTGATGACCGACAACGCCTACGGCCCGGCACGCGGCCGTGTGGCTGATATCGTATTGGCCCGAGCCGGTGTCGAGACGACCTATTACAACCCGACCATCGGCGCCGGCATCGCCGATTTGATCCGCCCCGAGACCAAGGTGATCTATATGGAATCACCGGGCTCGCTGTCGTTCGAGATGCAGGACGTCCCAGCCATTACCGCCGTGGCGCGCGACAAGGGCATCATCACCATGACCGACAATACCTGGTCATCGCCTTATCTCTGCCAGCCGCTAGCGCTTGGCGTCGACGTTGTCATCGAAGCCTGCACCAAATACGTCGTCGGGCATTCCGATGTGATGATGGGGTCCGTCACGGTGAACTCCGAAGAGCACTACCTGACGGTCAAGAACATGGCGAACGCCTACGGCTATCACGCGGCGCCGGACGATTGCTATTTGGCTCTGCGCGGCCTTCGGACCATTTCCGTGCGGCTGCAGCGCCATCAGGAGAACGCGCTCAAGGTGGCGAAATGGTTGCAGGCCCGTCCCGAGGTCGAACGCGTCCTCTACCCCGCCCTGCCCGACGATCCGGGCCATGCGCTTTGGAAGCGCGATCACCAGGGTGCATGCGGCCTGTTCGGCATGGTCTTCGCATCGGGCGACTGGAAGGCGGTCGCCGCCATGGTCGACGGCTTGGAACACTTCGGCATGGGTGCCAGTTGGGGCGGGTTCGAGAGCCTGGTCATCCCGGCGCACCCCGAGAAATCCCGCACGGCCACGCCTTGGCCCCACAAGACACCCTGCATCCGCTTCCACATAGGCCTCGAAGACCCTGACTATCTGATTGCCGACCTGGAAGCCGGCTTCGCGCGCTTCAATGCCGCACAGTAG
>JAYOXJ010000059.1:1010-5607 GCA_038152725.1 Rhodospirillaceae bacterium | reverse complement strand
GTAGATACTGGAGACGAAAATGAGCGAGACCGTATCGGACACCACCATCGAGCAGGTGCTCGACGCGCTGAAATTCACGTCGGACGGCATCATCCCGGCGGTTTCCCAGCAACACGATACCGGCGAAATCCTGATGGTGGCCTGGATGAACCGCGACTCGATCGCGGAGACACTGCGCACCGGGCGTGTCTGCTTCTGGTCGCGCTCGCGCCAGAACCTCTGGCGCAAAGGCGAGAGTTCCGGGCAGGTCCAGACCCTTAAGGAGTTTCGCTGGGACTGCGATGCCGATACATTGCTGCTGCAGGTCGACCAGCAGGGTGTCGCCTGCCACACCGGGCGCCACAACTGCTTCTTCTATGCCGTCCGTGACGGCGAGATAAAGGAAATCGCGGAAGTCGAGATCGACCCCGAGAAACTGTACGGTTAACCGCAAATGGACCGGAACCGCCATTCTTTTGCATTGTTGGTCTTGATCGCGGCATTACTCATGCCGCTGCCAGGGCGAGCGGCGGAACCGGTTCGGATCTATGCGGCGGCCAGCCTGACGGGTGCGTTCACCGACATATCCAAAGCCGGCGAGAGGGCCGGATTCGCGCCCTGCGCCTGCGTGCACGCGGCATCGTCGACACTTGCCCGTCAAATCGCCGCCGGTGCGCCGGCCGACATTTTCATCTCAGCCAATCCAGCCTGGATGGATTTCTTGGTCGAACGCCATTTGAATTCGTCCCCACCCCGCCAGTTCACGCGAAACACCCTCGTGCTCGTCAGTGCGCGCAAGGGTTTCACATTCAAGTTCGCGAGCGGCCACACGCTCACGGGCGCGCTCAACGGCGAATGGCTGGCGCTGGCCGATCCCGACCATGTGCCGGCCGGGATATACGCCAAGGCCGGTCTCAAGTCGCTCGGCCAGTGGGACGCTATCAGCGACCGCATCGCCCGCGCCGCCAATGTGCGCGCGGCATTGGCACTGGTAACGCGCAACGAGGCCATTGCCGGCGTCGTCTATGGCAGCGACGCGGCCGGCGAGCCCAGGGTCTGGATCGCTGACAGTTTTCCGCCGGACAGTCATCCGCCAATCCGTTACATGGCGGCGTTGATCGGCAAGTCTCCATCGCCGGACGCACGGGCCTATGATGCGTTCCTCGCTTCGCCAGAGGTGCGCGCCATCCTCGGGCGTTTCGGCTTTCAGCCGATGTCGTGAGCGCCCGGCACCATGATCACCGACGGGCCGAAACCGCATGCTGACACTTAGCGCCCTCGAGGCCGAAGCCTTGCAACTGAGCCTGAAGGTCGCATTGACGTCGGTCGTCGTCAGTCTGCCGTTGGGGATCGCGGTGGCTTGGCTGCTCGCGCGCCGTCAGTTCGCCGGAAAGATGTTACTCGACGGGCTCGTACATCTGCCGCTCGTGGTTCCGCCGGTCGTGATCGGTTATCTGCTGCTGGTGATCATGGGGCGCAAAGGGGTTCTCGGCTCCTTGCTGTTCGAAATCTTTGGTATCAGCTTCGCGTTTTCCTGGCGTGGCGCAGCGCTTGCTGCCGGCGTCATGGCGTTTCCGTTGATGGTCCGCGCCATCCGGCTCTCGTTCGAAACCATCGATCCGCGCCTGGAGGAAGCGGCGCGTACTTTGGGCGCCAGTCCGCTGTCGGTGTTCTTTTCCGTGACCCTGCCCCTCGCCGTGCCCGGCATCCTGACCGGCGCGATCCTTGCCTTCGCGCGTTCGGTCGGGGAATTCGGGGCAACCATCACTTTCGTCTCCAACATACCGAACGAAACCCGCACGTTACCGCTTGCGCTCTATTCCCTGGTGCAAACACCAGATGGAGAAGCCGGTGCGTTACGCCTGGTGATCATCTCTGTCGTACTGGCTTTTGCCGCGCTGCTCGCCTCGGAGGTGATTGCGCGTCACCTGAAACGGCGGGAGGCGGACTGAGTTGGCCGACACCAATGACAACGCTCTCGATGTCGACATCGCCTTCAAGCGGGGCGAATTCTCGTTGGCTGCAAAGTTTTCCGCGGCGGCCGGACTGACCGCGTTTTTCGGCAGATCCGGCGCCGGAAAATCGACACTCGCGAACCTTATCGCGGGCCTTGTGCGGCCAGACCGAGGCCGCATCGCCATCGGCGAACGGGTGCTCTACGACGGCGCGAGCGGGCTTTGGGTACCGCCCGAGCGCCGGTGCATCGGTTATGTCTTCCAGGAGGGCCGGTTATTCCCGCACCTCTCCGTGCGCGGCAACCTCGAGTTCTCCAAGCGTTATCTCCCGGCCGATGCCACGCCACCGGCCCTTTCCGAGATCGTCGATCTGCTCAATCTGGGCGCCCTGCTCGAACGCCGGCCGAAGGGGCTATCCGGGGGAGAAAAACAACGCGTCGCCATCGGCCGGGCCTTGCTTTCCGCGCCAAGGCTGCTGGTCATGGACGAACCGCTGGCGTCGCTCGATGCCATGCACAAGGCGGAAATCCTGCCCTATATCGAACGACTTCGCGACGACGCCGGAATTCCGATCGTCTATGTCAGCCACGCCATCGCCGAGGTGGTCAGGCTGGCCGACACCATGGTCATTCTCGACGAAGGCGCGACAGTGACGTCGGGAAGCGTCGAGGAGATCATGGGCAGGCTCGACCTGCGCCCCCTCACCGGCCGCTATGAAGCTGGCGCCGTGCTCAATGTCACGGTACGCGGCCAGGACAAGACCTTCGGGCTCACGGAACTGGGTTTTGCCGGTGGCCGATTGCTGGTGCCGACCGTGGATGCGCCGCTCGGCCGGCAATTGCGTATGCGTATCCGCGCCCGCGACGTTGCGCTCAGTCTGACCGCACCGACGGACACCTCTTTCCTGAATATCCTGCCGGCGACCGTCCGCGAGATCGAAGTCGCCGATGGGCCGCAGGTCGAGGTGCTGCTCGATGTCGGCGCGCCCTTGATCGCGCGGATTACACGAAAGTCGTTGGCCTCGATGGATCTGCGCCCTGGAGCCAAGGTGTTTGCCCTGATCAAGGCTGCTGCGATCGACCGTCAAGCGCTCGGGTTGGCCGGGACGCGCAGGCGGCGAAACTGATAAGATAATGGCGGACGAAAAGATCGTAGGAAAAAGTGATTTGGTAATCGCCCCGTTGCCGGAACATCTGCCGCCGCGATTGGCGGCGGTCAGCGAATACTGGCATGGCAAATGCCTTACCGGTGGTGACGTACCGCGCCTCGCCGATATCGACTTACTGGATATTTATTCGCAGGCCCCATTCCTTTTCATCGCTGACAAAATTATGCAACCCCACGAGGGTGCCGAGCACGTTTATCGATGGCGATACTGGGGTACGGCGGTCCGGGATTTCACCGGCGTCGAGGCGACCGGCAGATACCTGCATGAGACCCATGAGGTAAAAGGCGCGGCCGAGGCGACTGCCGACTACGATGCCGTGCTGTCCGAATTGAAGCCGAGCTATTGGAAGCGCAATGTCCGCACCACCGGCGAAGACCGCTCCTATCTTGTCTACGAGCGTGTGGTGTTTCCGTTGCGCGCTGTGGACGGCACGGCTCAGCATATTCTCGGTGTTTTCAGCATCGGGAATTCGACACGTATTGCCTCGCGGACGGGAGAGTCGCTATCGTAAGCCAAGATTGGATTGTACGAGGACGACGGGGACTCCTGAACATCACGCCTGTGACGGCAGATAGTGATCGGCCCATTTCAGGATGATGTTGAAGCTGATCGACACCCGGGTTTCTTCACTCAGGTTGGGGTGGACGAAATGCATCAGCCCCGCCGGCCACATTATCAATAGCCCCGGTTCGGGCAGCACCGTGTGTTCCGGCTCGACGTAGGGATCGTCCCGGATCGACAGCATGTTGAAGGTCGTGCGCGGATCGTAAAAGGTGATGCGATTGGGCCGCACGTCTGAACGCTGGCGCTTCGCCGGTGCCGCCGGCGGCATTTTCACGTAGTAGGTGCCGCTCAAATAGCAGTGCGGATGGTTGTGCGGGTCGTGATAGTCGCCGGTACGGTTGATGTTGACCCAGCCATGGATTTGCCAATCGACCGGAAACGCGATGCCGATTGCCTTGAGATAGTCGATCACCGCAAGATTGACCTCCGAGCGCAACCAGTTGGTCGCCGGGCTGTCGATCTCGAACGGATTGTTGTCGCGATAGTCGGTGGTGAGATTTCGATTCGCTTTGTCCCAGTCTCGCGCCAGCTTGAGCAGTTCCCGGTTCGGCTCTTCGAAGCCGTCGACGCGCTTCTTCAACAGCTTGGTCGGCCACAGGTCGAGAAGCTCGATGTCCGGATTGCTCATGGCGTGGGTATGTGACTTGAGTTTCGTTCAGCGGTTCTGCGTGCCGGTCCGCCGCCGCGGTTGTTCTGTGACATAGACCTTACAGTCCGAGAACCCCTGATTGTAGAAGTGAAAGGTCTTGCGCGGCTGAGCGAGCTTCTTCGGATCATAGAGGTTCCAGGTGCTGGTGGCGACGCCGGTGACTGCGCGGCCAGTCTGGCCGATGTAGCCGATTGTCATTCGAAGAACGTCTTTCTGCAGGAACTCGCCACGCTGGCAGGCGACCGAAAGCTGCACATTCAACTGCCCGACTTGCCAATAGGG
>JAYOXJ010000059.1:0-1000 GCA_038152725.1 Rhodospirillaceae bacterium | reverse complement strand
GGCCAAGGGCAGCAGCGAAAACGCCAGTATCAGGCTCGCAATTCTCGCCCACGTCGCGGTCAACGGCTTCTGCCTCCTCCAACGGGTGCCGGGCGGCGCATTTCGCGCCCCGAAAGCGGAAAATCAGTATATCCCATTGGTGCAAAAACACAATCGGCCGGCCCAAGAACCGCAATTGCAGTCGCTCTCAGCCGCTTTTTTCGATCTCCCTCAGCGCCGCTGACATGCGCTCGACGACATCCGACCAGTCGCCACGATGGCCCTACCGGAACAGCCGCACCGATGGATACCATGGACTGTCGTCGCGTTCCAAAAACCAGCAACTGCGGGGCACCGTGTGCAGCAGTATCCAGGTCGGCACGCCAAGCGCGCCTGCGAAATGTGCGGTCGCGTTGGAAATTGTAATCACAAGGTCCATGGCCGCAACCTGTGCCGCAAAGTCGTCGAGATCCTGCATCGGTTGAACGGCGGCGTCGTGGATCAGCTCGATTCCGGTGTTCTGGGCGAACTCATCTCTCTCGACGGCAGTATCGCCGTATTGCAGGTCGACCAGCGTGACCCCCGGCTGTGCAAGCGGTGACAGTTCGCGAAGCGACAACGACTTCTGGTCGCCGACCATGACGTTCTTGCTGTACCAGGCGATCCCGATCAGGAAACCGCCACCTTTGTTGGCGGACTTGTATTTGTCGCGGTACGCCGTTCGCTTTGCCGGATCGGCGGTGAGATAGGACGGCCGGTTCGGGAAACTCGCCAAATCGGGCCTGAGCCAGCGGCCGAGGTTGCCGATCGGGGACTGGAAATCGATGTCGCCGGCCCGCGTTGCCATGTCAGGAGGATCTCGTTTCGCGACGCATTGGACGCCGGCGAACGAGCGCCGGAACAGCGCCTGCTGCCGCGGCTCGCACTCGAATATCACGCGGGCGCCAGCCTCGATAAGATCCGGCACCATGCCGGCGTAAAGCAACTCGTCGCCGTCCCCCTGCTCGCTCCACACCAGGAT
>JAYOXJ010000058.1:12484-14220 GCA_038152725.1 Rhodospirillaceae bacterium | reverse complement strand
CGTTGGAGATCAGCAGGACTTCCGGGTGTTCCTTCATGTTGAAGGTTTCGAGCACGTGGCTTTCGAGTTTGCCGAAGTGCTTGGAAAACGCCACCAGCCGGCCGGGGCTGAGTTTCTGGCCGCGCACCACGATGACCGCGTGATCGAGAAACGCCTGATGGATCGCCGGAAACACATTGTCGAAGTTCGACATGGTGAGGTCGACTCCGCTGACCTCGGCGCCGAGCGAGCCGGCTAGGCGCTTCACCGTGATTCCAGACGTTTCGTTACTCATGCTGCCTCCCGACTAGATACCGTCGCCGCGCCAAGCGCGCCGAACGGAAACAGAATATAGAGGAGCAAAAAAGTTGGACTAATGCCGATTTTGTCACTATTCATGCCGTTTCGGCATGACTGATTGAATCATCCATGCCAAGCTTTATTACCGATTGAAGGGACGGCCATGGATATCAAGGCACTTCGCTATTTCGTCGCCACGGCGCGGACGGGTTCGGTGACCCAGGCGGCGGCGCGGCTCAACGTCGCCCAACCGGCACTCAGCCGCCAGATCGCAAAGCTCGAACGCCAACTCGGCACCCGCTTGCTCCAGCGCACCGCGCGGGGGGTGGCGCTGACGGAAGCCGGAGAGCGCTTGATGGCGCGGGCCGAACCGATCCTGGAATCGCTCGAACGCGCACGCACGGAGGTCGAGGCCTGGGACAGCGAACCCTCCGGCCCGGTGTCGGTGGCGCTGATGCCAGCGGTCGGCTCTCTGGTCGCACCCGATCTGGTGCGGCAACTGCGCCAGCGTCACCCGAAGATCGCGCTCAAGGTGACAGAAGGCCTCAGCGCCTTCATCGGCGAGGGCGTGCTACAGGGCGATTTCGATCTTGCACTGGTGCACGCGGATCAGGAAATGCCGGCGCTCGCCGCAGTGCCGCTCCTGGATGAGCCGATGTTCCTGATCGGGCCCGGTACTGTCGCGTCATCGGCCCGCCCCATGACACTTGACGAACTTGCCGGTTATCCGTTGCTGTTGCCGAGCCCCTCCAATCCGCTCCGGCGGATGATCGACAAGCTGGCTGCCGAGCATGGCATCGCGCTCGACATCCGCGAGACCATCGACAGCACGTCAGCGATCAAGGGCCTCGTGCTCGCGGGTCTCGGCTTCACGGTGCAATGCTACAGCTACGTGCACGAGGAAGTTCGGCGCGGCGATCTCTCCATCCGCAATCTGGAGGCTGGCGCGCTCAAGCGCAACTGGACGCTGGTGCACCGCAACGGTTCGCCACTGCGCCCGGCGGTCGCCGCCGTCGGTGCCGTGATGGAAGGGATCGCGGCAAGCCTCGCCGAGACGCATCGCTGGCATCCGCCCGCCACCTAAGTCCGCGAATCAGTGGCTAGTGCCGGACGACAGATTGATCTTGTTGTAGACGTTGTACTTGCCGGACGGCTTTTTCATCGGAATGCGTTTCACCTCTTCCAGCGTATTGGCGTCGTAGACGACGAGCGCGCCGTCCATCTCCCAGATACTGACCAGGGCATAGCGTCCGTCGCGGGTGAACTCGACGTGCGCGGCGGTCTTGCCAGGTGCCGGTTTGACCGTCTTGACGATTTCGAGCGTGCGCTTGTCGATGACGTGCAGCACGTCCTTGTTCTTGCCGAAGAACACGTCGACCCAGGCATAGGGCGTGTTTTCGTGGCTGCGCATGAAGAAGCCCGTGCCCAGGGTCTCGATGCGCTTGATGGTCTTCCAG
>JAYOXJ010000058.1:11615-12474 GCA_038152725.1 Rhodospirillaceae bacterium | reverse complement strand
CTTGTCGATGACGCTGACAGCCGCCTCCTTCAAGTGCGGTGTCGCCATGACCATGTGGCCGTTGTAGTTCCAGACAATCCCCGATCCCAGGTGTGGCATGCCAGAGAGCTCGAGCGTCGCCACCTTCTTCCTGGCGTCCAGGTTGTAGACGGTGCCCTGTTGCTGGGTGCGGCCGGCGCCCATCACCTCGGCATAACTGGGATCGAAAAAGAAGTCGTCCATGTAGTCGTCGACGGCGATACGCCGCACTGCGAACGGCTGCTTGCCGACCACCACGCCCTCGACCTGCCCGGCACGGTAGTTGTGGACGAAGCTGCCGTAGATCGGCGCCGCATCGGGATCGTAGGAAAGCTCCCAGATCTCCTTCATGTCCTTGAGCGCGGTGACGAAGCTTTTTCTCGGCCTCGCGTCGTAGACGGCACTGACGCGCGACGTCGTTCCCTTGCCGTCGCCGACCTCGATGACGCGAAACGGTTTCAAATCCTCGGCATGGAGTACGACGAGCGAGTGCGGCAGGAAATTGCCGACCATGACCCATTTGCCGTCCGACGAGATCGCGATGTTGCGGGTGTTGATGCCGGCGCGGATTTCGGCGACCGGCTTCAGGCCGTAGAGGTCATATTTGCTGATCCAGCCGTCGCGGGAGCCGAAGTATACGAAACGCCCGTCCGGCGAATACTTGGCGCCGCCGTGCAGTGCGAAACGGCTCGGGAAACGCCACACCGGCTCGAATTTATCGCCGTCGAGGATGGTGACGTGATGATCGCCGGTCTCGACCACGGTGAAGAGGTTGAGCGGGTCGGCCTTGTGCACCGGCTTCTCCGGCAATTCGGCCATGGGTGTGTGGACGACGTGGCTG
>JAYOXJ010000058.1:9298-11605 GCA_038152725.1 Rhodospirillaceae bacterium | reverse complement strand
GGTCGGCACCTTCCTGATGCTGCTGGTGCTGTCTTTCGCCGAGCCGGCGGTCAGTCACAAGATCGCCGATCTGGGCAAGGTGCCGACCGAACTGAAGCTGGATTGGTACTATCTGTGGGCCTACCCGATGATCGAGGAGCTGGGCCCGGGCTTTATGTGGGGGTTCGCCTTCGTCGGCACGCTGCTGCTGATCCTGATCCCGTGGTTGCCGCCGCGCCGCCGTCGGTCACCCGCTAGGATCGACTTGGCCAACTGCAACGGCTGCACGCGCTGCTATGTCGATTGTCCGTTCAGCGCCATCGAGATGGTGGCACGCTCGGACGGCGCGCCGTTCGAGCGCGAGGCCAAGGTCGACTCCGAGCTCTGCGTCAGTTGCGGCATCTGCGCAGGCGCCTGCCCGACTTCGACGCCGTTCCGCCGCGCCAGTGAACTGTCGCCGGGCATCGATCTGCCGGATTTCACCATGGCCGATCTTCGCGCCCGAACCCTGGCGGCGGCCAAGGGCCTGAGCGGACGGGACCGCATCCTGGTCTTCGACTGCGAGCATGCGCTCGATACCAAACGCCTCGCCATCGCCAACGCCGGCGTGGTGCGCATTCGCTGCGCCGCCATGCTGCCGCCGAGCTTCCTCGATTTCGTGCTCAGCCGCGACTTGGCAGACGGTGTGGTGCTGACCGGCTGCCGCGAGGGCCAATGCCAGTACCGGCTCGGCAATCAATGGGTCGAGGAACGGCTCGATGGCGTCCGTGACCCACGACTAAGAAAGCGCGTGCTGCGACAGCGGTTGCTCAAGTTCTGGGCGGCGACCACCGATGCCGCCGCATTCTGCACGGCGGTCGCCGACTTCAAGCGCCGCCTCGGCCAAATGCCGGCCGAAGAGCGGACCAAGCCGCGCGAGGCGGAGATGGCATGAATAGCCCTAAGCTCCCCACGCCCGTTATGATGTTCGGCCAGGCGGTCGTCTACGTCGCCTTCGCGCTCGGCCTCGCCTATCTGGCGACGCGTCCGGCCTTTACCCATTTCGACGGCGCCAAGGCGCAGATCCTGATCAGCTTCGCGCACGGCGGACGCGCCAAAGGCGGTTGTCGGACGCGTACGAAGGAGGAACTGGCGAAACTGGCGCCGAACATGCGAAAGGCCGTGGTCTGCTCGCGCGAACGCGTGCCGCTGGTCTTCGAGATGGCGGTGGACGGCCGCGTCGTCTATGCCGAGACCCTGATGCCGACCGGGCTTCGGGGTGACGGCCCATCCAGGACCTATCACACGATCACCACCTCGGCGGGGCTGCACAAGCTGAACCTCAAATTGCGCGATACCGACCGCGCCAGCGGCTTCGATTTCGTCCGTGACGTCGAAGTCGAGTTGAGGCCCAGGCAGAACCTGACCATCGACTTCAAGGCCGCGCAGGGCGGCTTTATTCTCGAATAGGCCGGGGAGGGAAAGCATGCCGATCATTGAATGGCGCGACGAGTTCTCAACCGGCGACGAAGCGGTCGACCACGAACATCGCGAGTTGATCGAACTCATCAACGGCCTCTACGACGCCATGGTCGAGGGCCGGCCGACGGATGAGACTCTCGATGCCTTGGGTGAGGTTTTTGCGCGCATCTCAGCGCACTTCGCACTCGAAGAGCACCAGATGCGCGACGCCGCCTATGCCGGCTATCCCGGCCACAAGGAAAGCCACGAAGAATTGCTAGACGACATTCGCGATATCATGGATGCGTACGAGGTCGGCGCCTTCGCGGCCGAACGGGAAGCCTTCGGCGCCAGGCTGCGCGACTGGTTTGTAGATCATTTCAAAACGCATGACGCTCGCCTGCACGGCGTGCTCGGTGTCGACAAGTCTTGAATTCAGCCTAGCCGAACATTTCCTTGGTCAGGGCGGCGTGCCAGGCGCGCGACTCCATGACGTTGGTCCGGCGTGTCGCGATATCGTCCTCGAGTCTTGAGATCACGCTGCCGGTCTTGTCGATCTCCGTCGCCGTCGGCCGGAACCGGTCGATGACGTAGACGCTGTCGTCGGGAGTGAGCAGGCTCCAGCATTTCGTCTCGAAGCCGTCGCCCAGCTTCTTGCGCCCGAGCAGTTCGGCGGCGATGACGCCGGCGACGACGCGGGCCTGTTCGCTGGCGGCCGAGGCCGAGCGCGACATATCGCCGGTCAGCGCCGCGTCGCCGATGACGAAGACCGAGCCGTCGATCTTCGACTTCATGGTGAACGGATCGATCGGGCAATAGCCGCTGGCGTCGGTCAGGCCGGATTGGACCGCGATGGTCCCGGCGCGGTGCGCCGGGATGACGTTGACC
>JAYOXJ010000058.1:4819-9283 GCA_038152725.1 Rhodospirillaceae bacterium | reverse complement strand
GCTCTTGTAGGTCTCGAAGTCGGTCTCGACGCTCAGGGTCTTGGGATCGACGTGCTTGATACCGGCATGGATCATCGGCGGCAGCCACTCGATCATGCCGGGATAGTGGCGCTCCCAACCCTGCTGGAACAGTGCCTGCTTGGAGAACTTCTCCTTGGGATCGACGATGACGATGCGTGCCTTGCCACGGCCCGTCGATTTCAGCACATGCGCCATCATCGAGACACGCTCATAGGGCGCCGGCGGGCAGCGCGCCGGCGGCGGCGGGGGAATAACGACGATCAACCCGCCGTCGGGGACGGCATCCAGTTGGCGCTTGAGGATAAGTGTCTGTTCGCCCGCCTCCCATCCGTGCGGCATGCGCGTCTCGGCTTCCTTCGACCAGCCGGGGACGGATGCGTAGTCGAGCGAAATGCCGGGTGCCACCACCAGCCGGTCGTAGGCGAGGATATTGCCGCCTGCCAAGGTGACGTGTTTCTTGTCGCGGTCGATTTTGGCAGCGCGGTCCTGAGCAACGGTGACGCCCGGGCGTTTGGCGACGGCCATGTAATCGTGGCGGATTGCCTCGAAGGTTTCGAGGCCGCCGAGATGGTGGTTCGACTTGAAACACGCCGTATAGACCTTGTTCGGCTCGACCAGCGTGACGTCGATCCCGCCGGAAATGGAAAGCTTGGCCGCGAGCGAGGCGCCGCCGACCCCGCCGCCGATCACCACCACTTTCGGCATGGCCGCGGCGATGGCCGGACGGGCGAGCCCGGCGACGGCGGTGAGCGCCGCGCTGCCGGCGATGAACTGACGTCTGGTGAAGGGCATGCCGTCTCCTCCTAGGGCCGCACCGCCGGGGATTCCATGGCGACCCCCTTGGTGCGGCTGGCGACATAGAGTTCCAGTTCCAGCAGCGTCTGGGAACCGAAATCGTCGAGTGTCGCGCGGATGGCGAACGAGCACGCCCGGAATCGGAGATGCAGCAATCCGAGCGATTGCCATTCCAGCCGATAGGCCGGGAAACCGTTGGAGAGGCCATGCGAGATGGTGTTGCCGCGAAGCGGCTTACCGGCGTTTTCGACATGGCATTGGGCGCAGGAGAGATTGAGTTGCCCGCGCCGGCGATTGAAGAACGCGCGCCCGCGCTCGTAAAACGGCTTGGCGGCGCCGTCGGTGGCGACGTTCACCGGCAGGCCGCGTGACTGGTAGGCGACGAAGGTGGTGATCGCCTTCATGTCCTCCGCCGAATCGACATAGGGCTGGGCCAGTTGATTCTTGGTCCGGCAGATGTTGATGCGGCCTTCAAGGTTGATCAGTTGACCGGATTTCGGATCGACTTGTGGATAGCGGGTGGCGACGCCACGCATGCTCTTCGCCGCGTTGCCATGGCAGGACGAACAAGAATCGTAGTTCTTGCCATCCGGCATGCGCCACATCTCCGCACCCTCGCCGACCCACAGCATGCCGGGATTGGCGCCGTCGTCCGCCTGCCGCGCCTTGAGTGCATCGCTCATGAAGGTCGAGCCGGACGGCAGCGGTTCTGCCCATGCCAGTGCTGGCACGAGCAGCGTCATGGCCAAGGCGACCCCGGCAATTCTCATCCGACGACCGTCAAGGTCTTGCGCACGGTCTCGACGGCGCCGTCGCTGTTGGTCCAGGTGAACACCAGCTCGCCCGTCTCGATGGCGCGGGTGTGAAAGGCAACGTAGGGGTTGGCCGCCACGCCCTGGGTGAAATCCATGACCAAGATCTCGGCGCCGGCATACTCGACCTTAAGGCCGGTGACGATGCGGCGCGGAATCTTTTGGCCGACGGAATCGACCCGGTAGCCGGTCTCCATGGGGTGGCGGATCAACGTCTTGACCTGGATGACGTCGCCTCGTTTCGCCTTTTCCGGCATGGATACGCGGGCTCTCGCGAGGGCCATGGCGTCAGCCTCCGTCGATGCAGGCGGCGACCGTCACCACCACCGGCTTTGCGTCGCGCCAGAACGTACCGTCGCTCATTTCGGCCAAGGCCGTCACCTGCTGGCTGGCGGCGAGGCGGATGTTGGTGGATATCCTGGCGACGCCGAGCCGCGGGCTCAGTTGCCAGGTCAACAACCGCGAGATCGGGTTCTTCTCCGCCAGGATATGAATCCGGCGGACGAAATCCGCATCGGTCATCGGGCTTTCCACGTCGACCGTGGTGAAGACGGACAGCCCGTTCTCGGCGACTCCGGGGATGGTCAGCTTGACGCGGCCGTCGCGGATGCGCGCGCCGCCGGCGAGGCGGGCAAGCTCACGGTCGCGAAGTTCGGTCGTCGCCAGGGCCGCGCCCGGCAGCAATGCGAGCGCGCCGAGGGCGCCGGAGGCGGCGAGGATCTGGCGTCGCGTCGTCATTTCGGCTCCGTCTGCCGGGCTAGAAAGGCAAGTACGTCTTCGATCTGCTGAGCATCGAGGATGGGCTTGCCCTGGTAGGCGGGTGCCACGTCGGTCAGGTTCTCGGTCCGGTAATAGGGCGGCATCAGGGTATTCGGTTTCAGGCGGCTCAGGTCGATCAGGCGAAGCCGCATCTGGCCAATGCTCAAGCGTTTCGCGACGCCGGCCAGCGACGGCCCGATCCTGCCTTGGAACGGTTCGGCGATGGCCGGAACGGCATGGCAGATCAGGCAGTTGCCGCTGCGCCGGTCGGCGATGATCTTGCCGCCGCGTTCGGCAACGCCCTTGAATCCGCCGAGCGGCTTATCGACCGCGTCACCCTCGATCTCGAAGGCGGCCAGTCCGGCTCCGGCCGCCTTCCCGGCTGCCGGCGGCGTCGCCGCCAACAACCAGGACAACGGAAGGACTGCGGCCGTCCACTTCATTCCTAGCTTAGGCCGTGGTGCTTCAGCGGGAACGAGCGGATGCGTTTGCCGGTGGCGGCGAAGATGCCGTTCAACACCGCCGGCGCCGCGACCGCGATGGTCGGCTCGCCGACGCCGCCCCAGAAGCCGCCCGACGGCATGACGATGGTTTCCACCTTCGGCATTTCCGCCAAGCGCATGGGCCGATAGGTATCGAAGTTTTCCTCCGCGACGCGGCCGTCCTTGACCGAACATTCGCCGTAGAGCAGCGCAGACAGGCCGTAGACGAAGGAGCCTTCGACCTGGGCTTCGATCTGTTGCGGGTTGACCGCATGGCCGCAGTCGGTGGCGGCGACGATGCGATGAATTTTGAGTTTGCCGCCGTCGACCGAAACCTCGGCGCAGGCCGCCAGATGGCTGCCGAAGGCCGAGCACTGGGCGAGCCCGCGGAAGACGCCCTTGGGCGCCGGTTTGCCCCATCCGGCCTTCTTCGCGACAGCCTTCAGCACCGCCGTGTTTTTCGGATGCTTCGTCATCAGCTTGAGGCGGAACTCGAGCGGGTCCTTGCCGGTGAGATGCGCCAGTTCGTCGATGAAGCATTCGGTGTAGATGGTGTTCTGGTTGGCGTTGACGCCGCGCCAGAACCCCGGCGGCACATGCGGGTTGCGCATGGCATGGTCCACCAGCAGGTTCGGGAACGAGTACGCGATGGGGTGGTCGCCCTTCGGCAGGAAGCACTGGAAGGTGACCACGTCCATGCCGTTCTTGAGCCGCTGCGGCAGTACGCCCGCGAGGATCGACTGGCCCGAGATGCGCACCCGGAAGGTGGTCACGTCGCCGTTGGCGTCGAGACCGGCGGTCAGTTTGCACTGCGTGACCGGGTGGTAGGCGCCGTGGGTCATGTCCTCTTCACGCGTCCACAGCAATTTCACCGGGGTGCCCGGCATTTCCTTGGCGATGAGTACGGCCTGGCGCACGTAGTCGTGGAAGGCACCGCGCCGGCCGAAGCCGCCACCGAGGTGCAGCTTGTAGACCTCACATTGCTGCGGCGGCAGATCCGACGCCTTGGACGCCGCGGCCAGGGCGGCCTCGCCGTTCTGGGTCGGACACCAGACCTCGCAGCGGTCCTGGGTCCATTTCGCGGTGGCGTTCATGGGCTCCATGGTGGCGTGGTTCTGGTAGGGGTAGGAATAGACCGCCTCGTAGGTCTTGGCGGCCGCCTTCAAACCCGCTTCGGCATCGCCGTTCTTGTTGCCGACGAAGGCTTCCTTGGCGCCGAGGCCCTCCTTCAGGAAATCGCCGATCGAGGCGCTGGAGACCTTGGCGTTGGCGCCTTCGTCCCACTTGATCGGCAGTGCGTCGAGCGCGGTCTTGGCCTGCCACCATTTCTCGGCGACCACGGCGACGGCGTTGCCGTCGACCGCGACCACCTTCTTGACGCCGGGCATCGACATCACCTTGGCGGCGTCGAACGAACCGAGCTTGCCGCCGAACACCGGACACTGCTTGATCGCGGCATTGAGCATGCCCGGCAGTTTCAGATCGGCGCCATAGACCTGCTTGCCGGTGAGCTTGTCGGCGGTATCCAGGCGCTTCACCGGCTTGCCAGCGAGCTTCCAGTCCCTCGGATCCTTGAGTTTGACCTTCTTCGGCAC
>JAYOXJ010000058.1:2335-4809 GCA_038152725.1 Rhodospirillaceae bacterium | reverse complement strand
CTTCCAGCTTGGAAGCGGCCTCGGCGACCTTGCCGAAGGTCGTCGTCTTGCCCGAGCCCGTGTGCGTGATGACGCCGTTTGCGGCGCTGCATTCGCCCGGCGCCACGCCCCACGTTTTGGCGGCGGCGGCGATCAGCATTTCGCGTGCGGCAGCACCGCCTTCGCGGACGTAGTCATGCGATTCGCGGATGCCTCGGCTGCCGCCGGTGGAGAAGCTGCCCCACACGCGGCCGCGCTCCAGGTTTTTCGCCGGCGACGGATATTCGGTCGTCACCTTGGACCAGTCGCATTCCAGTTCCTCGGCGACGAGCTGGGCGAGGCCGGTCAACGTGCCTTGGCCCATTTCCGAACGCGCGATGCGGATAACGACGGTTTCATCCGGTTTGACCACCACCCAGGCGTTGATCTCGTCGGGATGGCTGGCTTGGGCCAATGCCTTGCCGCCGTCGAACGGCAGGCGGAAACCGAGGGTGAAGCCGGCGGCGGCGCTGGCGACCATGAAGCCGCGGCGAGAGATATCGAAGGTTTTTTTCATGGCAACCTCCTCACGCTTTCTGGCCGGCGGCGCGATGAATGCCCGCGCGCACCCGATTGTAGGTTCCGCAGCGGCAGATGTTGGTCATCTCCGCATCGATCTGCCGATCGGTCGGCTTCGGATGCTTCGTGAGAAGCGCCGCGGCGGCCATGATCATGCCGGTCTGACAGTAGCCGCACTGCGGCACGTCGAGTTCGAGCCAGGCTTTCTGCACCGGGTGCGAACCATCGGGCGAAAGCCCTTCGATGGTGACGATCTTGGCGCCGGCCGGCACCGCTTCGAGCGGCAGCATGCACGAACGCTGCGCCTCGCCGTTGATGTGCACGGTGCAGGCGCCGCATTCGCCGATGCCGCAGCCGTATTTCGTTCCGGTCAGATCCAGATGTTCCCGGAGAACCCAAAGCAACGGAGTCGAGCCGTCGGCATCGACCTCCAAATTCTTTCCATTGACGCTGATGCGCGGCATGACCTACCTCCCGCCACAATACGGTTGATCAATAACCTCATGATATCGTTCCGATTTGGCGTATTGATGAACCGCCCCGGAACCCTATTTCGCGAATTTTGCGCCAAATTCGATTTTCTGGCGAGTCACGCCTTAGTGAGGACTCACGCCCGACGGGGCGTCAGTCGGGCGTTTTTCGCTCGGCGGCGGCCCGCGCGCGGGCCGAGATGCCGGCCCAATCGCGCTCGGCGACGGCGCCGCGCGGCGCGATCCAGGTGCCGCCGACGACAATGACGTTGCCGAGCGCCAGGTAATCCTCCGCCGTCTCGGCGGTGATTCCGCCGGTCGGGCAGAAGCGGACTTCCGGCAGCGGCCCGCCGATGGCCCGAAGGTAGGCGAGGCCGCCCAGAAGCGAGGCCGGGAACAGCTTTTGGAAGGTGAATCCGGCCTGCCAAAGCGTCATTGCCTCGCTGACCGTGGCGGCACCCGGCAGGAACGGCAGGCCACCCGACTTGATCGCGTCGAGCAGCGCCGACGAAGTGCCCGGCGAGACACCGAATTGCGCACCGCATTCCCTGGCCGCGTTCAGCATGGCGCCGTCGCGGATCGAGCCGACGCCGAGGGTGCATTCCGGTACGTCCCGCGCGATCCGTTCGATCGAGGCCAAGGCGGTATCGGTCCGGAGCGTCACCTCGATGGTGGCGAGGCCGCCCTCGACCAACGCGCGGGCCAGCGGCACGGCATCCTCGGGCCGCTCGATCTCGAGCACCGGGACGATGCGCGCCTGGGCCATCAACGTCTCTATTTCCGTCTTCATCGGTTGACGACCTCCGCTCGGTACTCGGGGAACAACTGGTCCCATGTTTTGCGCTCGATGATCGCGCCCGGGTATTGGCTGACCCGCGCCGCGATCCGGTGGGCGAACCGCGCCGCATCCGCGGGCATCTTGCCGGCCAGGCGGGCGGCGAGAAAGCCCGCGTTGAAGGAATCGCCGCAGCCGGTGGTATCAACCGGGCGGGTGCCGGCTTCCGCCGGAACCAGGATGTCGTCTGCGCCATCGCCTGTGACCAGGCAACCAGCACCGCCGTTTCGCACCATGACCGATCGGACCCCAGTGGCGCGCCAACGGGCGGCGGCGGCGGCGATATCGGCATCGCCGAACAGGATGCGGTCGTCGTCCCAGGTCGAGAGCACCACATCGCTGAGGCTCGCGGCGCGCTGGAACGCCGTGGCCGCCGCGGCCGTATCCGGCCACAGCACTGTGCGGAAGTTGGGGTCGAAGGCGATCAGCGGCGCGCCCGGCCGTGTACGCATGCCGCCGATTGCGGTGAACAGGGTATCGCGGGCATCCGGCGGCAGGATGGCCAGCGTGATGCCGGAAAAATAGATCGCCCGGAAGCGGGCCAGACGCTCGGCCAATTCCTCGACGCCGGTTTCCGCCAGCATGCCCCGGGCGGCCGAGTTGTTGCGCCAATAGTGGAAGCGGCGCTCACC
>JAYOXJ010000058.1:0-2325 GCA_038152725.1 Rhodospirillaceae bacterium | reverse complement strand
GCATGGCACCATCGATGCGTCCGACCAGGCCGGTCTCCAGTCCTTCGGCGCGGAAGCGGCTAATCATTTCGTCGCTAATCGTATCGGTGCCGAGCGCCGACAGGTAACTCACCGGCGCCGGGTGCAACCTGGCCAGGTAGACCGCGGTGTTGTAGGTGTCGCCGGCGACGCCGCGCCGGTAGCTGCGGCCGCCGGTGCCCGGTTCGGGCGCGAACTCGATCATGCATTCGCCGATGCAGACGACCGGGCCCGGGCTTTCGAGAGCGGTCGTCATCGGCGTCAGCGGGCGAGCCAGCCGCCGTCCACGGGAACCACGGCGCCGTGGACATAGTTCGACGCGGCGAACGCCAGATATACGGCGGCACCGCCCAGGTCCGACGGCATGCCCCAATCGCCGGCCGGGATACGCCCGACGATCTCGGCGTTGCGCTTTTCGTCGTCCTGCAGGGCCTGGGTGTTGGCGGTGCGGATGTAGCCCGGTGCGATGGCGTTGACGTTGATGCCCTTGGCCGCCCATTCGTTGGCGAGCAGACGGGTCAGGCCCAAGAGCCCGCTCTTGCTCGCCGTGTAGCCGGCGACGCGGATACCGCCCTGGAACGACAACAAGGATGCGATATTGATGATCTTGCCTTTCGCGTTCGCGGCCAACCAATGGCGGGCGGCCTGCTGACAGAGCAGGAACGCCGCGGTCAGATTGACGTCCAGGGCATCCTCCCACTCCTGGGTCGTCATGTCGATGGCGTCGGCGCGGCGGATGATGCCGGCGTTATTGACCAAAACGTCGATGCGGCCGAAGGCGCCGAGCGCGGCCTCGAGGATTCCGGCGACGGCGTCGCGTTCGGCCATGTCGGCCCTATGGGCGACGAAGCGCCGGCCGGCGGCCTCGACGGCGGCGGCTGTCTCGCTCATGTCGGAGCGTTGCACGCCGAAAACATCGGCGCCGGCTTCCGCCAGGGCGATGGTAATGCCCTGGCCGATGCCGCGCCCGGCGCCGGTGACGACGGCAACCTTGCCGGTGAGATCGAACGGCGACGGCATCAGCGGAGCGCCATCGTCGGCACGCCGTCCATGTCCTCGAATACCTGGTTTTCCCCGGCCATCGACCAGATGAAACTGTAGGACGCGGTGCCGACGCCGGAATGGATCGACCAGCTTGGCGCGATCACCCCCTGGTTGGGGGCGACGACCAAGTGGCGCGTCTCGTCGATCTCGCCCATGAAGTGGAACACGCGTTCGCTTTCGGGCAGGTCGAAATAGAAATAGACCTCCATGCGCCGGTCGTGGGTGTGGCAGGGCATGGTGTTCCAGTTGCTGCCCGGCTCCAGCGTGGTCAACCCCATGAGTAACTGGGCGGAGCGGCAGATGTCCGGATGCACGTACTGGCGGATGGTGCGCACGTTGGCCTTGGTCGCGTCGCCCAGGTGCAGCGCGCGGGCTTCGGCGAACGGGATGTGGCAGGCCTCGAAGGCCTGATGCGCCGGAGTGGAGGCAATATAGAATCTGGCCGGATCGTCCGCCGACGCGCTTTCGAAACGGAAGTCGGTGTGTCCCGCGCCGATGTAGAGGCCGTCCCTCGGCGCCATGTCGAAGCGGCTGTTGCCGAAGGTAACGGCACCGGCACCGCCCAGGTTGATGATGCCGAATTCGCGGCGCGAGAGCGTGCCGGCCTGGACGCCGATGCCTTCGTCGCCGAGCGTCAGCGGGGCGGCCAGCGGCACGGCACCGCCGACGATCATGCGGTCGTCCTGGACGTAGGAGGTGGCGATATCGCCGTCGCGGAAAATCTCCTCGATGAGGAAGCGTTCACGCAGTTCGGCGGTGTCGAGCTTGGCGACGTCGTCGGGGTGGTTCGAGCGATAGAGGTTCATTTCTCTTCTCCTTCTCCAGGGTGCCGGCCGTCCTCACGGGCAGACGAGGTTCGGGAGCCAAAGTGAAATTTGCGGAATGTAGGCGACCAGCAGCAGCACGATGACGAGCGGGATCAGGAACGGTGCCGTCGCCGTAACACAGCGCTCGAAACTCAGGCCGGAGATGCTCGAAAGCACGTAAAGCACGACACCGACCGGCGGCGTCAACAGGCCGGCCATCGCGGTGCGCGCAGCCTGGCGCCGGAGAACACGCTCGCAGCTTTTGCCCGCGCGCTCTCGATTGGCGTCACCACGCTGGAGCTCGATACCGGCGTCACCAAGGACGGCGTCGTCGTGGTCAGTCACAACCCGCACCTGGAGCCGAACCTCGCCCGCGACGCCACCGGTAAATGGCTGGACGTGAACAGCCCGGCGATCCGTGCCATGACGCTCGCCGAAGTGAAGGCCTATGACATCG
>JAYOXJ010000057.1:10974-14239 GCA_038152725.1 Rhodospirillaceae bacterium | reverse complement strand
AGGTCGTCGGCCATGGGCTGGCGCAGTGCCAGCAACTGGGTCGCCGCCAGATCGCACTGGCTTTCCAGTTCGTCGAGTCGTTGGTCCTGCTCGATAACCCGCTCGGCCTTCTCCGCGTCGCGCTTGAGCATGGCGTCGATGGCGGCGGCAAGCTGCACTTCTGCGAGACCGCCCATCTCGGCGACGATATTGTCCAGCTTTCGCAGGTCCTCGTCGAATGATTTAACGGTATGGTCCTGGCTCATGAGTAAACTCTTTCCAATCTTTGCCGATCAACCGAACCGGCCGGTGATGTAGTCCTGCGTCTTCTTCTGTGCCGGGTTGGTGAACACTTGCTTGGTGTCGCCATGCTCGATCAGATTGCCGAGATGGAAGAACGCGGTTTTCTGAGATACGCGGGCGGCCTGCTGCATCGAGTGGGTGACGATGACGATGGTGAAGTTCTGGCGGAGTTCGTCGATCAGTTCCTCGATCTTGGCCGTGGCAATCGGGTCGAGTGCCGAGCAGGGTTCGTCCATGAGGATAACCTCCGGTTCGACAGCGATGGCGCGAGCGATACAGAGCCGCTGCTGCTGCCCGCCCGAAAGTCCAGTGCCGGGTTGCTGCAGGCGGTCTTTGACCTCTTCCCAGAGACCGGCGCGTTTGAGGCTGCTCTCGACGACGCCTTCGAGGTCCGATTTGTGGGAAACCAGGCCGTGAATTCGCGGCCCATAGGCGACGTTCTCGAAGATAGTCTTAGGAAACGGATTGGGCTTCTGGAACACCATGCCGACGCGGGCGCGCAACAGCACGACATCTTGGCTCTTGTCGAGGATTTCGTCGCCGTCGAGAGTGATCGAGCCAGTGACGCGGCAGATATCGATGGTGTCGTTCATGCGGTTGATACAGCGCAGGAACGTTGATTTGCCGCAGCCGGAGGGCCCGATCAGGGCGGTGACTTCGTTGGCAAGAATGTCGAGGTCGACATCGAAGAGCGCCTGCTTGTCGCCATAAAAGACGCAGCATTTGCGCGCACTAATCTTGGTGTCTGCCGGCTGCGCGGCGGCGGCAACGGCCGGATTGACTTGGTTGGCTGTGCCGGGCGCGATCTGTTGCATGTCCATATCCTACCACTTCCTCTCGAATTTTTTACGCAGAACGACCGCGAGCGCGTTCATGATCACCAGGAAGCCCAGCAACACCAGGGTTGCCGCGGCGGTCCGCTCGATGAAGGCGCGCTCGGGCGCGTCCGACCAAAGATAAATCTGCACCGGCATCACGGTCGCCGAATCGGTGAAGCCGCCCGGGATGTCGACGACGAAGGCGACCATACCGATCATCAAGAGCGGCGCCGTTTCGCCCAGGGCCTGCGCCATGCCGATGATCGTGCCGGTCATCACGCCGGGCATGGCGAGCGGCAGCACGTGATGCACAATCGTCTGCCAGCGCGACGCGCCCATGCCGAAGGCCGCCTCCCGGATCGACGGCGGTACCGCCTTCAGAGCCGCGCGCCCGGCGATGATCACGGTGGGCAGCGTCATCAGTGCCAGTACCATGCCACCGACCAACGGCGCCGAGCGTGGAAGTTCGAAAAAGTTTAGGAAAACGGCGAGGCCGAGAAGGCCGAACACGATCGACGGGACAGCGGCCAGGTTGTTGATGTTGACCTCGATCAACTGGGTCCAGCGGTTCTTTGGCGCAAATTCCTCGAGGTAAACGGCAGAGGCAACACCGATCGGGAACGACAGCGCGAGCGTGACCAGCATGGTGTAGAAAGATCCGACGATGGCGCCCCAAATTCCGGCCAATTCCGGCTCACGCGAGTCGCCGGCGGAGAACAGCGTGGTGTTGAAGACCTTGTCGATCCGCCCCATGTCGACGAGCCGACTCAGGTAGCCGATCTGCTTGTCGCTGACCCGTCGTTCGTTCTCCTTCACTTCGCCCGAGATGCCGCCTTTGTAGAATTGATCTAGGTCGGCTGACAGCGGAAACCAAAGCGATACCGTCTTGCCGATCAGCGAGGGATCGGCCAGCACCTTGTCGCGCAGGACGAAGCTCGCGCCGGAACTGACCACCCGGGCGAGTTCGCGCCGGTCCTGCCGACCTTTTACATCGGGAAACAGCGCCGCTATCGAGTCGAGCGCCAGCTTGCGGTAGTTGGCCTGGCGTATGACTTCCGGATCGCCGGTCTTCTCCGGATCGATCTCCTGTTGTGAGAATTCGATATCGAGCCGCACCCGGGTTTCCTGGAAACCGGGCAGCGCGTTGCCGATGATGGTGACGAATAGAAAGACAAGGCAGCCGACCGCGAAGGCGATCCCCATCAAGCCATATAACTGGAACCGCTTTTCCGTCGCATGGCGGCGTTTGAGGCCCTTGGCGACGATTTCCGTCGTGGAACGCATGCCCGTGTCTCCGTTTGTCGATATCGTCGGACGTGTGACAACCGCTTCAGTCATACTGTTCCCTGTATTTGTTCACGACGCTGAGTGCGATGATGTTGAGACAGAGTGTCACGCAAAACAGCACGAGACCGAGTGCGAACGCGGCGAGGGTCTTGGAACTGTCGAACTCCTGGTCGCCAACGAGGAGGGTGACGATCTGCACCGTCACCGTGGTTACCGCTTCGAACGGATTGGCTGTGAGGTTGGCGGAGAGGCCGGCGGCCATGACCACGATCATGGTTTCGCCAATGGCCCGCGACGCCGCCAGCAGGACACTGCCGACGATGCCGGGAAGGGCGGCCGGCAGGATGACGCGGCGGATGGTTTCGGACTTGGTGGCACCGAGGCCGAGCGAGCCTTCGCGGAGTGATTGCGGCACCGCGCTGATGACGTCGTCCGAGAGCGACGAGACGAACGGAATGATCATGATGCCCATGACCAGGCCGGCGGCGAGCGCCGACTCAGAGGCCACTTCGAAGCCCATGTTTTCGCCCCAGCCGCGGAACAGAGGCGCCATGGTCAACGCGGCGAAGAAACCGTAGACCACGGTCGGGATGCCGGCCAGGATCTCCAGGATCGGTTTTGCCGAGGCGCGCAGCTTCGGCCCCGCGTATTCGGCCATGTAGATGGCGCTCAACAATCCCACCGGCACCGCCACCATCATGGCGATCAGCGAGATCAGAATTGTGCCGGCGAAAAGTGGCACCGCACCGAACCGGCCCGAGGCGCCGACCTGATCGGCCCGAAGTGCCGTCTGCGGGCTCCATTCGAGACCGAACAGAAATTCGAAAATCGAGACCTTCTCGAAGAATCGGTAGGACTCGAAAATCAAGGACAGGATG